>NZ_JAUBVR010000004.1:56984-122696 GCF_036705955.1 Microcoleus sp. A6-C6
CACACCCCCAGCCCCTCTCTAGAGGACACACCCCCAGCCCCTCTCTAGAGGACACACCCCCAGCCCCTCTCTAGAGGACACACCCCCAGCCCCTCTCTAGAGGGGAGCTAGATCCGGTCCCCCTCCTGGGAGGGGTTAGGGGTGGGTCTTATCTCGATAGTGCCGACAAATCAAGGGATTCTGTTGTGTGGAAAAAAGCTAAAAGCCGATCGACTATTTGAGCAACACCACCCTTAACATTAGACTCAACATTCAAAGGCATCACCGGATCGTGCAGTGACAAGCGTAGCAGAAACCAGCCCGATTCGCTAGCTGATGTGCAGGAAACTCGCAAACCTTCGTAGTTATTGGGCACAATTTCCCAGTCGGCTTGGGTTGAGACAAATTTTTGCAGTTGCTCAATTACCTGATTTCCGTGGGATTTGAAATCATCCACACCAATTTTAATCCGAAACTCTGCACTTTCTTCAGGTTCTTGTAAATTTGCAATCAAATCGGGCAAAGATTTATTTTCCAGCTTGGATTTAGCCAATTCAATCAACAATTTGCTGACCAAATAAGCGCCATCATCCAGAAAGTAATTTTCCTTCAAAGCGCCATGTCCAGAAGTTTCAATGGCTAACCATGATTCCTGTCCGGCTTGATTGAGGCGAATCGACTCGTCAATCACATTTTTATAGCCGCGTTTAAACCGATGGTGAATTCCTTGCAAATCCTGTTCGATGAATTGCGTTAAACCATCGGATGTGATAGAATCGGTGACGATGGTTGATGCTGGATGTTCTTGTAGGACGATCGCAGAAATCAACGCGATTAACCGATTGCGATTCAGTTCCTTACCAAATTGATCCACAGCCGCACTGCGATCGACATCCGTATCAAAAATAATCCCAAAATCAGCTTTATTGGCAATAACCGCTTGACAAATTGACTGCATTGCCTGTTTATCTTCGGGATTTGGCACATGATTTGGGAAAGTACCATCTGGTTCTAAAAATTGACTGCCGGTGGTGTCTGCACCCAAAGGTTTTAAGACTTTATCAACATAAAATCCGCCCGCACCATTCCCCGCATCCACAACAATTTTCAATCCAGTTAGTGGCTGCTCAAAGTTATCTGGATGATTGACTGATTCCCTAATTTTCTCTACAAATTGGTTGCCATAAACTGAGATAAAATCATGCTTGGTAATCTTACCGGGCGCTGCGGCTGACTGAAATTCATTGCTGGCAGCTAGTGTTAAGATATCGGTAATATCTTTTTTTTGTAATCCACCATTGGCGGTGAAAAACTTTAAGCCATTGCGATTAAAAGGTAAATGGCTAGCAGTCAGCATAATTGCGCCGTCGCACAGAAAATCGGGGGTGATTGTACTCATAAACATGGCGGGAGTTGAGGCCATTTCAAAGTCGTAGACTGTAGAACCAACTGAAGCAATACCATCCATGACTGCTTGCATTAAAGTTGGCCCGGAGAGGCGGCTATCACGCCCGATCGCAATTATTAACTTTTCCACAGGTTTGTGGACTTTTTGCACCAACCAACTGACAAAGGATTTACCTAGGATTGTGGCAATTTCGGGGGTGAGGTTGACTTGTTCACCGGGAACGCCTTCGAGGGCGATACCACGAATATCTGAGCCGTTTTGCAGTTTTGTCCAGTTATAATTTTGCATAATCATTGATGGTAATATTTTGGAAACACCTTATTTTACAGCAAATTTTTATCTAAAATTGTTACATTTATTGCATTTGAGAGTATTAGGACTTACACATAAGTACCAAAGAAACCGGGTTTCTGTGAAAAATCTAAGATTCTCAACTAAATATCTAGGAAGAAACCCGGTTTCTGGGCTCGGCGCGCATCTACAATATCACCTGATTTCATTGTTGATAGATTTCTTGAGCATCTTCTAAAGAATATTCAATCTCATCATTTTCGCCGAAAAGTTGCGTTAATGCAAAATCTTGCCACTGGGTACTTTGCCATTCCGTGTATTCTGATGCTGGTATTTTCTGTTGGGTGGTTATAGATAGGATTAAGCTGGCAATTTGTTCAACAATATGATCTGGTAAGCTATCAATCTGTTGATGTAGTTGTTCGCGAGTAGTGGAAGACATAAAGAAAATTTCCTCGTCAAATTTGTTTATGGTCACAATACCGGATGTTCGCTGTTGATTTACCTATAACTTTTCTTGAGATATCATTATAGCAATATATCTGAAGGTAAGACATTCTTCGGCGTTACGGTGACAGAGTTTTTCAATCCAATTCAGGGAATTTTAGCCCCATCACCGCTGAGATTAAGCTCTCATTCCTTAGTCGTGTTCAACGCTATAAATTGCCTGCAAACTGAACTCACCATGCGCGGGAACTTCGACAGTATCTGTAGCCGCATTGGTTGTTTCTACGCAGATTAAGCGCTGATAATCTGCATCATCGAGGTCGGCCATGTTTTTAGAGATTGTCACCCAGGGATTCCACACAACGGCGGATTTACTGCCAGATGATTTAATCCGAATCCGACGATTGAGGGCGCTATCGTCTATGACGAATTCGTTGGTGACATCGAGATAAATTCGATCGACCTCACCGACAGCTACGACTGCACCTACTTGAGTTTTTTCGACACCACCATCGGCTTTATCAAGATACTGGCTATTTTCCAAACCCAACACCTGCACGCGGTTGATGTCTCCGACTAGGAAGTAGGTGTGGAAGGCTTGGGTGAGGGGAAATGCTTTGTCGCCGAGATTGCGGGTGATTAATTCTACTGTGAGAGTGGTGCCGACGGTAATTACGATCGCCAGTTCAAAGGCTTGGGGCCAAATTGCTCTAGTTTCCTCGGTATCCTTGAGGCCTAAAGTGACTTGGGTTGCGCCGTCTGGTGTGGTGGAGGTGTTGACGACATTCCAGAGGCGATTGCGGACAAAACCGTGGGCTGGGCGGCCCAAACCTTCGGGATCTGGGCCAAACCAGGGCCAACAGATGGGTATACCGCCTTTGATGGCTTTTCCTTCGGCGAAGTAGGCTTTGTCGCTGAGGAACATCAAATCTGCGGTTTCGGTGGCTGGTTGGAAGGAGAGCACTTGGCCGGAATACACAGAAATTAAGGCTTTGGCTTGGCCGTTGTCGATGTGAATCATCGGGAAACCGCCGTTTCCGGTGGCGAAGGTGAGGTGGCCGGCGATGCTGTAGTCTGTGTTTAGTTGGTCAATACTCATGCTGGTGGCCTGGTTAATTGCTTCCCAATTATCCGATATTATGGTGGCTACGGTTGTTTGTATTGTTGAGTTTGAGTGGGATGTGCGATCGGTTAATACAGTTGTAATGTGGATAATATTGATGTGTTCTGAGAAAATTTAGGTTTGCTGGCGAGAGTATCTGGGAAGAAACCCGGTTTCTGGGAATTACGCAAAGATTAAGAAACCGGGTTTCTCAGAAAATCTAGGTTGGTGGCGAGAGTATCTGGGAAGAAACCCGGTTTCTGGGAATTACGCAAAGATTAATACAACTGGTTTTTGATATCAATTGCCAAAAATAATGCTAAATCCCCGATACGAATTTAGGGTTTTTCTTGCTGTTTTTGATTGTGCCAATCTGCACAGGTATAACGGTTTCAAGCCCTAGACCGGAAAATAGGTATTTTCCGGCATACGTTCCTCAATGCCGAAAGCCTCAGCCATCGTTTCAATCCCTAATAGGGTTTTAGGTATTTTCCGGCGCCTCCAATAGATTGCGTTCTCCTATTAATTAATAATGTTTCAATCCCTAATAGGGTTTTAGGTATTTTCCGGCCGATCGAAATTTGGCTGGTATTTGAGGCTAATCTGTTTCAATCCCTAATAGGGTTTTAGGTATTTTCCGGCGTCAATCCAGAGGCTGTCCGTGTGCATCCGAGGGTTTCAATCCCTAATAGGGTTTTAGGTATTTTCCGGCTGCGCGAGTAGAAGTACAATGATGGCTTTTTCTAAGGGTTTCAATCCCTAATAGGGTTTTAGGTATTTTCCGGCATTACAAGCCTGCTTATTGTCTCACTACTTACGAGTTTCAATCCCTAATAGGGTTTTAGGTATTTTCCGGCTAAAGCTTGTAACCAGCAGACCCTATCTAGCAAGGTTTCAATCCCTAATAGGGTTTTAGGTATTTTCCGGCATCGATTTCAAGATTTGCTTCTGCCTGAGCCTTAGTTTCAATCCCTAATAGGGTTTTAGGTATTTTCCGGCGTTGTATATTTGTGGTTGCTTAAAGTTCGATAATTCTCGTTTCAATCCCTAATAGGGTTTTAGGTATTTTCCGGCATCCGAATCTCTCCAATTAAAGTGTTAATTGTCGCGTTTCAATCCCTAATAGGGTTTTAGGTATTTTCCGGCTTTAGACGATGCAATTATTGCCATTCTAAAAATCGTTTCAATCCCTAATAGGGTTTTAGGTATTTTCCGGCCTTTCAAATATCGTTGTTGTTTGGAGGGAAGCAAATGTTTCAATCCCTAATAGGGTTTTAGGTATTTTCCGGCATAAAAAAAATCTATAAAATTTGGTTAGGAAAAGTTTCAATCCCTAATAGGGTTTTAGGTATTTTCCGGCGTAAAATACCAATTGTATCTTGGCAGTTTAATCCAGTTTCAATCCCTAATAGGGTTTTAGGTATTTTCCGGCGCTTACCTCTCACAAATAAGCCGTTAATTGACTCCAGTTTCAATCCCTAATAGGGTTTTAGGTATTTTCCGGCGTTCGGTATTCACTTTGACGCCAATGTTCCTGGGTCGTTTCAATCCCTAATAGGGTTTTAGGTATTTTCCGGCATTTGCTCAGTAAGGGGGTACAGCAAAATCAATGAGTTTCAATCCCTAATAGGGTTTTAGGTATTTTCCGGCAATGCAGTAAAATCTAGCGAGAAAACTGCGATCGGTTTCAATCCCTAATAGGGTTTTAGGTATTTTCCGGCACGATCGGCGACACAGACTACGGCAGCAAATGCACAATGTTTCAATCCCTAATAGGGTTTTAGGTATTTTCCGGCGTAGCCAACTACTGAGCCCAATATTATCCGGTGTAGCTTGTTTCAATCCCTAATAGGGTTTTAGGTATTTTCCGGCTTCTTCTTTCTGTACGTCACTGAACTCTAATTGTTGACGTTTCAATCCCTAATAGGGTTTTAGGTATTTTCCGGCGCCAAAGCAATGTCAATTTCCAAGTTGTCAAAGAGTTTCAATCCCTAATAGGGTTTTAGGTATTTTCCGGCTAATTGGTGCTTTAACTCTCGAAAACTTGGCACAGTTTCAATCCCTAATAGGGTTTTAGGTATTTTCCGGCGTTACAGACTCTCTCATCTATTCTTCAAATATATGTTTCAATCCCTAATAGGGTTTTAGGTATTTTCCGGCCAGAGCGAACACTGGGAGTAATAGGCGGTATCCGGTTTCAATCCCTAATAGGGTTTTAGGTATTTTCCGGCGCAAATAAAGTTTTTCCTACTCCAGCTCTAGCGGCGTTTCAATCCCTAATAGGGTTTTAGGTATTTTCCGGCGCTAACCGAAACTGAAACTGTTGAAATATTAGCATCGGGTTTCAATCCCTAATAGGGTTTTAGGTATTTTCCGGCCTTAGCTTTCTCTACAGCCATCCTGAATTTCTGCGGTTTCAATCCCTAATAGGGTTTTAGGTATTTTCCGGCTTGTGTCGCTTTCTGAACACCACATCATCTTATTTAGGTTTCAATCCCTAATAGGGTTTTAGGTATTTTCCGGCAAGATGGCATCCGAATTACCAAGATTAATATTACGGTTTCAATCCCTAATAGGGTTTTAGGTATTTTCCGGCTTGGCACAAGCGCTTATGTTTTCCAGCAACAAAGTTTCAATCCCTAATAGGGTTTTAGGTATTTTCCGGCGTATCGACTGTGGGCGCACGACGCATGGCGGGGCAGTAGTTTCAATCCCTAATAGGGTTTTAGGTATTTTCCGGCAGGAAAGATGATGGAAGTCTGCTAAAATACTACGTCGTTTCAATCCCTAATAGGGTTTTAGGTATTTTCCGGCTGAGTCTGGCTAGTCTCCCCAAGTAAGCTAGCCATTGTTTCAATCCCTAATAGGGTTTTAGGTATTTTCCGGCTTTCCTATTTGCAAATTTCGGAATCTTGGTCACGAGTTTCAATCCCTAATAGGGTTTTAGGTATTTTCCGGCCTTGAATTGTATTTATTTGTTACAATGAAAGGGTGTTTCAATCCCTAATAGGGTTTTAGGTATTTTCCGGCAAAGAGGAATGCCTGAAGCGTGGCTCATTTTGTAGTTTCAATCCCTAATAGGGTTTTAGGTATTTTCCGGCTCGGAAACGGATACCTCACCGGCCTCCACGACCTAGTTTCAATCCCTAATAGGGTTTTAGGTATTTTCCGGCATGAAATGGGTTTATATGCTCCGTCTGCTCAGTCTTGGTTTCAATCCCTAATAGGGTTTTAGGTATTTTCCGGCCGCCCGTTCCAGAAGGCTTGCTGTATTTGGTTTTCAACGTTCATTTGCGTCTGTATTAGCAAAAATACCATTTCAGCCACCGGCTTGTCAAGAGGCAAAATTTTCAACAGCCCTCAAAACCACTCACAGCAACCATTACAGGGTTTGCGGGAATCGTTTTTTTCGGCTAAGTACCTCAAACCCATGCTGTGCAAGCAATACAGCCGAAAAACTTGACCCCTCAAAAAAAACACCTACCGGTTCCCGCAAAATCTCATAAATCAGAACCGGGCTACAAGACTCCGACTGCTGACAGCGCCTCCGCTTCAACCTCATTCATCTCATCGAGTTTCAGCCAAACTTGGTGCATCAACTCATCCAACCCAACTCGACTCACCGCCGAAATCATCAACACCGGAGCACCGCTGATTTCCTTCAATCGCGCGATCGCATTTCCGATTTCCTCATCCTCAAGATCGATCGCATCTACCTTATTAAAAGCCAAAATCTGCGGCCGATCGCCCAAACCCCGCCCGTAAGCCTTCAATTCTTCTTGAATTGTGATGTAATCTGCGATCGGATCTTCATCAGTAATATCCACCAAATGCAGCAACAACCGAGTCCGTTCAATATGCCGCAAAAACTCATAACCCAAGCCCGCGCCCTCGTGAGCCCCAGCAATTAATCCAGGAATATCAGCAAAAACAGTACCGTCGCCGCTCGGTTTCCTGACTACGCCCAAATTCGGAATTAAAGTTGTAAACGGATAATCTGCAATCTTCGGACGCGCCGCCGACAAAGCAGAAATTAGCGTCGATTTGCCCGCATTCGGCAAACCAATAATTCCCACTTCAGCTAATAGCTTCAATTCCAAACGCAAAAACTTATGTTCCCCTTCTTTTCCCGGCATCGCATAATCTGGAGCCCGGTTAGAATTGGTCAGAAAACACTTATTTCCTAAACCGCCTTTGCCACCTTTAGCAACACAAAAAGTCTGTCCGGGCGTCACCAAATCCGCTAAAATCGCCTGAGTTTCCGCATCGTAAACTACTGTACCGCAGGGAACTTCGATCGTGCGATCGTCCCCAGAAGCCCCAGTCATATTCTTCGGCGCGCCCTTCTTCCCGTTTTCGCCCTTAAAAATCCGGTTGTACTGGAAATCTAGCAGCGTTTGCAGGCTTTCCACCGCCACCATAAACACAGAACCGCCCCGCCCGCCGGTGCCACCGCTTGGCCCGCCCGCCGGTATATACTTTTCTCTGCGAAAAGCTACCATACCGTCGCCGCCTTTGCCGGCTGCGACTTGAACATCCGCTCGATCGATAAATTGCATAATTTAGTCAGTTGTCAGTTGTCAGTTGTCAGTTGTCAGTTGTCAGTTGTCAGTTGTCATTAGTTATGATACCAGATCCAAGTACAATGTTTATCTTTTGGTGCGCTGTGTACCATCCTAATCAACTAATTAGTAGTCATTGGTTAATAGCTGACACTCATTAATCGAACATTTCAAAAGAATGACAACTAACAACTAGCAACTGACAACCTGACAACTGACAACTAGCAACTAACAACTGACCAATGACAACTGACAACTGACTACTAACAATATGTCGATACATCTTCCTTACAATCATCTGCCAAATAGCAGAGAGCTCGAAAGCGCATCCCCACCAACTGTTCGTAAAGTGGGTTAATCTGGCACATCGCCGGAATGTGGACGATTTTGCGACCAAATAGTACGACATCTCGCTCAAACGGACACTGAGACGGAATCATTTTGCAGACGAAATGTGCCACTCTGGGATCGTGAACTTCCCAGGCGTCAAGCCAGTCTTTGACAGGTTGCAGGACATTTTTGTGGTGAGGTTGAGGTGGCCGCGCCGAAAGCGGTGTTGCTGCATAATCAACGACTGCTTGGCTGCTTGGGCCCTGCGGCTGACAGTTGCTGTCTTCGATGGTGTGTCGCAGAGATTCGATCGCCTCGACGTTATGACCCAAAGCTATGCAAAAATTGTAAAGTACCTCGTCTTCGCTGAGCGAGTACGTACCGTCTGCTAAGGCTACCATGACTGCTGTTCTCAAAAAATTCTCGCCGTTGGCGGTTCCTTTCCCTAACACAGCAGCTAGTTCCTCTGGGGCAATCGGTTCAAAACCGGCATCGAAAGATACTGGATGTAATTGATCCTGAGTTAGATTCGCAATCATTTTTTGCTCGTTTTCGTCAAAGTTGCCGTCAGCCCAAGCAATTGTCAGCAATCCCCGCAGCCAAGCGGCAATCTCTTGATCCGTGCAGTTGCATTTCGCGTTACTCATCAGCATTTCCAGTTCGATATACCAGTCGATTTGTTGGTTTGGAGCGGGATCAATATTCCACCCTAAATAATTTTTACTGCTTTTTTGCTCGATCGATCTTTTTGTTGAAGGTTTGTGCCCGAAGATTGCTCCAAACGCTTGTAGTGGACGTGTTAAAAGCATATTTGTGTCTCAGGAGTGTCGCTGTCTAGCGAGCTAATCTATTGGATAATTCTATTCCCCTAAAGTGTCATCTATCTGGAGGAATAGGTTTGTCTGATTCATCTTAACTATAGTTGCACCGATTCGAGATGGCGATCGAATTTTTGGCAAGAAATAACAGATTGGCTAATATAGGATCTGCTAGGGAACCCAGTTTCTCGCGGACGGGGCGATCGAACTTCGCTATGTTTATATCTTAATATATATTTTTGTAAATTTTTGTGTATCGGAGCGCAATATTTGACAGCGAGCCGGCTTAATGCTTTGGAAAGAACAAAAGCTGATGCAACTATTACCGTCTATCAAGGGTTATGATTGCTGTGTTCGTCTAGAAATAATACCATTTATCAAAAAAAATTACTGCAAAAGAAGTGTTGGGTTTGTTTGCTGAATCTGTTTGTCGGGTGCGTCGCTGTGAAACTCTCTATCGAATTGAGAGCTTCTCGACAGGGACCCACCCACGGCTTTATGTATACTATTCCCTTCTTCCTTCTGTCAACAGCCAACTATCAACTATCAACTGTCAACTGTCAACTGTCGACTGTCAACTGTTACTTAACTGCGGCGACACAAAATCCAACGCAATTCCATCGGCGGGCGTCCATTTGCCATCGGAAAAACATCTCTACCCGTGGCCCAACTGGGAAACCAGGGCGTCGGAGGCCAGGCTTCTTTTGGCAGGTGGTGGCGTTCGTACTCCCACACCAATTCGTCGGAGATTTGGACTAAGGGTAAGCCTTCCATTGCGGTGGCGAGCTCTTGGGGCGTAAATAAAGTAGACCAGGAGAGTTGGGCAACTTGTCGCACGAGGGGATCAGGCTGGTAGTCGCCGACAGTTAAGAATGTGCTGAACAACAACACGCCTCCGGGACAGAGGAAATCGCACATTTTAGCGAGGAAAAGCCGTACTTGATCGATGTCTCGAAAATGTGAGATGACTTCGGCGGCAACTGCCAACTGGTAGCGGGCTGGTTTCATCCGCATTAACGGGTCGAGTACATCGCCTTCTGTTACTGTGACGGGAAGGTTTTCGGCGGTTGCGGCTGTTTGCAATTGTTCGGCAAAAGCTGGGGTGAGCTCGATCGCATCTACAGAATAGCCTAATCTCGCCAGCGGCAAGGTATTGCGGCCAGTACCAGCACCCACGTCTAAGATGCGGATGCGATCGGGATTTCCCAATTTAGCAGCCGTTGCCATCAATTTTGCATCGGGATGGGAGCCAAATAGAGGCGGTTCTCTAGTGTCAACCCAGCTTTTATATTGTTCTCCAACTGTTGAAGTAGTGACAATTACTTTGCAAGCTAAACCGGTTTGTGGCGGCTCTACAGATTCGTATTGCAGGATCATCATTGATGCTGTTGAGGTGCGATAGCCCTGTTCTAACTTAGTAACTAAAAGCTTTCTGAGTTCCTCTTTACGGTCTTCTGGGAGGGGTCTGTCAAGGGTGCTAAATAGCTTTTCGATTGACTTGAGATAGTGGTTTACCATTC
This sequence comes from Microcoleus sp. A6-C6, assembly GCF_036705955.1. Taxonomy (NCBI): domain Bacteria; kingdom Bacillati; phylum Cyanobacteriota; class Cyanophyceae; order Oscillatoriales; family Microcoleaceae; genus Microcoleus; species Microcoleus sp. A6-C6. The sequence continues at coordinate 67,442 of NZ_JAUBVR010000004.1, forward strand.
CCGGTACGCAGGGGAAAGCTAATTCTCCGCGTGCGGTGACACGAGTATTGATTTTGTAGAGGATGGCTTGCTGGAGAATGTCGGGATTTACTACCAGCGGTAGCTGTTCGGTTTGGTCGATCGTGCTTTCGGCGCCCATAAGTTCAGTTGACAGTTGACAGTTGACAGTTGACAGTTGACGGTTGACGGTTGACAGTTGTCAGTTGTTAGTTGTCAGTTGTTAGTTAAAAAAAATAGTATCTTGTAGATACGATGTTTTTGCCCTGATCTACTTAGAGCTTTGTTTTGGATAAATCTTAAATTTATAATCTCAAATCTACCAAGCCCAAAATCCGATTAAGTCTGAAAATTCGAGTTAATATCTCGATCGACTGTAGCGCATTTAAATTGGATCTTTTACGGCGAGGTGGAAAAAGCGTCAAATCTTCCCGCCTTCTCCCCCCGTCAGCCATCACAGGCAATTTATCTGGGTAGCAACTTAAAGCAGGGCTTAGTTGCTGCCGGTAAAAGTCACTTCGGGGAACTTTGACTGAGCCTCAGTCATCGGGCGCCGTCTGCCTTCCTCTTGCCAGTAGTTGATCACTTCTGTGGCTTGGTTAAGGACTTCGACGCGATCGTTGTCAGCAATCCAGTGTTTGGCTTCGAGTTCGTTTTTGAGTTCTTCCCACGCATCCTTGCGGGGCCAGAAAAAGTAAGCAGTCAGCGGGCTAGTTCCTTTACCGACCACTTGGTCAACGGCGAGGGCAACATTCTCTTCTAGCCAGAGAACTTTTAAGATGAACTTGGACAAGCAAACCTCCGGGGTTCCGATCGAACTTATTAAAAATTTCTACAATCGCTAAGTGTAGCACATTCTGTTCAATAATGAGTCATCGACGATTAAAAGTTTTGTCGCGCGGCTGGGTTTCCCGCTGCTTATGGGCTGGAAACCGATAAAATTTGTGCAAAACCCGCCCCAGCTACAGGGATAATTAAGTTGTGAACAGAGTTATTTTAGTTTTTGACATTGACGGTGTGGTGCGGGATGTGTCCGGTTCCTATCGGCGGGCGATCGCCGATGCGGTAGAACATTTCACGGCGGGTGCTTTTCGCCCGAATTCTCTGGATATCGACTCTCTGAAGTCGGAGGGAGTGTGGAATAATGACTGGCAAGCGTCTTTCGAGTTAGTTTGCCGTTATTTTGAGCGGATTGGGCGATCGCGAAATCAACTTGCTTTCAACTATGACGAATTAGTCGCTTTTTTCCAAAGTCGGTATCGCGGAGATGACGATCAAAATTGGACTGGTTACATTTGTGACGAACCGCTACTATTAAGTCCAGCTTACCTGGAAAATTTAACAGTTGGAGGGATTATTTGGGGCTTTTTCAGCGGGGCGATGCGAGATGAAGCAGCTTATGTTTTGAAAGGGAAACTCGGCTTAAATTCTCCCGTGTTAGTCGCGATGGAAGATGCACCGGGAAAACCAGATCCGACTGGACTTTTCGCCGCAATTGAACAGTTGGAAAACCTGCACGATTTAGACAAAAATTTGCCCGTGATTTACGCCGGAGATACAGTTGCCGATATTTACACTATTGTGAAAGCGCGGGAAGTACAACCAAATCGGGTTTGGCTGGGGATAGGAATTTTGCCACCTCACGTTTTGGATGATGCTGTGCGCTGCGAGGCCTATGCTGCGGCGCTGAAAAATGCTGGTGCAGCAGCAGTTTTTAGGAATGTCGAAGAGTTGACTGCTGCACGAATTGGAGAATTAGACGGCGGTTGAAACCGCGTCTACGGAAGATCAGAAGATCAGACGGCGGTTGAAACCGCGTCTACACAAACGATGTCCGAGCTCAGAGGGACTCAAGAAAATAACATAATTTAAACCGTCCGATCTTCAACCCGCGCAGGCGGGTTTTGTTTGTGTAGACGCGGTTTCAACCGCCGTCTTCTTCGGATAATATTGGCATTTTTGGGGAGAATTCCTGATTGCAAAATGCCGTACAATCATCGGGATTCTCGAACTTTACCATTAACACTTTGAAATTATTTCAAATTCAAAAAATCGTCTAAGGCGCTAACTACAACTGGCGGCCAGCGACGGGTTTTTGCCACCCAATCGAGGTGTTTGTAGCGGGAATCGAGACCGACTGCGGCTACCCAATTGCTCTCAGCTTCACCGGGCTGTCCTGCCTCCCAAAGACAGGCACTGAGGGCTGCTCTCATGTCAGCAAATTGGGGATATCTGCGGACAATATTTTTCATGTTGCGAATTGCTTCTTTGGTTTGCCCGTTTTGATAAAGTGCGAGGGCGTGGTTGGCGCGGGCAAAGGCGTATTCTGGAGCTAATTCAAAGGCTTTTCCGTAGTCGGCAATTGCTATTTCCCATTTACCTAAACCTGCTTCGGCGTTACCTCGGTTGTTGTAGGCTGCTGGATCTTTGGGGTCTAATTCTAGTACATGATTGTAGTCGGCGATTGCTTCTTCCCAGCGTCCTAAACCTTCTAAGGCTGTGCCGCGATTTAGGTAGGGATCGGGGGCATTGGGAGCTAGTTCGATCGCCTTTTCGTAGTCAGCAATTGCTAGTTCTAGTTTATTTTGGCTAACTCTAGAATTACCTCGGTTACTCCAAGCTGCGGCTTGTGAGGGAAATTTGTCAACGATTTGAGTCCACAAAGTTTCGGCTGCGGGAAATTTGCCTTCATTTGTAGCTTCAAAAGCTTTCTGAACAAGTTCTCCTAATTCCTGCTGGGGATCGGCGAGATCTGTTGGTTGTACTTGTGCGGTAGCGGGCGCGATATTCCCCAACCAAACTAACCCAGTTACAATTAATACTGTAAAAAATGTGAAAAGTGAGCGAATCATCTTTGGTGGCAGTTGAAACTTTACTTAAAGACATTATTAACCGAAATTCCGGGTATTGGTTCGATATTTTAGGAGTAATTTTATGAAAAAACGCTTATTAATTTTGGGCGGAACGGGTGATGCTGTTGAACTAGCTGCCAAAGCGTCTCAAATCGCTGATATCGAGGTGATATCTTCGTTAGCAGGACGCACTAAACAGCCTTTGACCCCAAAAACGGGTACGGTGCGAATTGGGGGGTTTGGTGGGGCGACTGGGCTGGCTGAGTTTTTGCGTTGTAGCCCGATCGACTTATTAATCGATGCGACTCATCCGTTTGCGGCGCAGATTTCTGCCAATGCTGCGATCGCTGCGGTTGAGTGTAATGTCCCTCATTTGATGATGGTGCGCCCTGGTTGGGAGATGGTGGAGGGCGATCGCTGGATTGAAGTTGCCAACCACTCGGAGGCTGCAACGGCTTTATCAGGGCAGTCTCAGCGGGTGTTTTTGACGATTGGTAGGCAGGAATTGGCTGCCTTTGCGGGTTTGGATGCTATTTGGTTTTTGATGCGGGCGATCGATCCTCCTGCACCCAATACTCCTGTTCCTAACGGTAAATTGTTATTAGCAAGGGGGCCTTTTTCTTTGGCAGATGAGCGGCAATTGCTGTTAGAATATCGCATCGATACAATTGTCAGCAAAAACAGCGGCGGCGCTGCTACCTATGCGAAAATTGTGGCTGCTAGGGAACTGGGTATTCCGGTTGTGATGGTGCAGCGGCCGCCGATTCCCGATGTTGAGCAGGTTGCTGATGTTGAAGGGGCAATTTCTTGGTTAGTTGAGCAGTTATGAGTTATTAGTTATTAATTACATCCTTTTGGCGATCGGAATGTACCCGATCCAGAAACTGAGGTTGTAGCAGCCAGACTGCAAAAATTGCTCTCCCCCTTAGTGTCTAATCAACTAGGCTACTATCAGCAGTTGGTGTTAAGGTCGCAGATCTGACGGGGTGACAACGCTTCTGTCTTTTTAAGAGCGATCGATTTAAACTCTTATAAGTGCAAGGCTTTCCGGTTGCTGGTCACTGCCTCAGTAAAATTATTCTAATACCCATACCAAATAAGGAGACTCAAATATATGCAATACAAAAACGGTATGCCAATTGCCATTATTGGCGCGGGAATATCAGGCATTACGACAGCCCATATTCTCAAGAAAAATGGTTTCCAAGCAGTTGTTTTCGAGAAATCCCAACAGGTTGGCGGAGTATGGGCACTTGCATACCCAAACGTACACCTGCAAAATATCAAGGAACAGTATCATTTATCTGATTTTCCCTGGCCATTCACCCCTGATTTACATCCCACCGGAGAACAAATCCTGAATTATTTGGAGCAAGCGGTCAACCATTTAAATCTTGATGTGCGGTTAAATCACGAAGTTATCGAACTAAAAGAAACAGAAGATGGTTGGCTATTAAAATATAAAAACCAGGATGGCGTTCACGAAGAATTATTTGGATACGTCGTTATCTCAGTTGGGCAATATACAGAAGGAAAGTATCAACCTGAATTTCCAGGTATAGAAAATTTCGGCGGCAAAATCATCACTGAACGGGATGTCCACACCCTTGATATATTCGACAATCAACGAGTTGTAATCCTTGGCTTCGGAAAAAGTGCTTTGGACATGGCGACTTTCGCAGCCAAACAAGGCGCACAAGTAAATCATGTATTTCGTACACCGCGCTGGCTTGTGCCAGAATGGATTTTGGGCGTACATTTTACCCACGCATTATTCAGCCGTTTTGGAACAGTGATGATGACAAGTTGGGCACATCCAACCGCCATTGAACGTTTCCTGCACAATCGCCTTGGTTTCATTGTTTCAGGTTTTTGGGATTTGATTGCATCCATCTTCCGCTTTCAAGTTCAGCGAAATGTTTCTGGAAAAGGTCAAGAGGCCCAGCGCCGCATCCAAGCTGTACAACCAGATCACAAACTATTGCCTGATTTACGTTCAGCCACAGCGGTTGCGCCTGAAAATTACTATCCGTTTATTGCAGAAGGAAAAATCTCGCCCCACCGTGCAGAATTATCTGGTTTTTCGCGAGAATCAGTAAAGTTGAAAAATGGTTGCGAGATTCCATGCGATTTAGTCATTCTATCTTTGGGTTCACAAACGCCGATTTTTCCATTTTTGCCTGATCAATATCGAAAAATGTTGGAAATCGAACCCGATGGCGTGCAGTTATATCGCCACTTGCTTCATCCTCGCATTCCTGGCATTGCCTTTGCCGGGTTCAATCATGGATATATGCACGTACCAGCAGTCGAAATTGCCACACAATGGCTGTGTGCTTACTTGCGTGGTGAACTTGAGTTACCTTCCAGCGAAAATATGGAAAAAAGTATTGAATATATCCGCCAGTGGAAACGCGCAAATATTCAATTTGAACCTTCGCGATCCTGTGCGATTAACACTCGCTTTCAACAATATATTGACATCATGCTTAAAGATATGGGTGTTTCTCCTTACCGAAAATTGCCTAACGTTTTCGCTGAGATATTCGGCAGATATCAATCATCCGATTATCTTGGCGTATCGGAAGAATATAATCACAAAAAGAAAAGTCGCTCTACTCCACTACACCCTCTTCCGTTGGATACATGATTGCTTCCAAAGCTTACCAGGGGGTCAATTGATATAAATTCCGGTTGCACCAGAATTATTGTTGACTGTTGACTGTTGACTGTTGACTGTTAACTGTCAGTCAACAAACTGAATGATAGTTGAGTATTGACTGTTGGTTCGATTGTACAATTCCGATGCTAGCGGAGTTGATATGACGCGCTATTCTGCTGTCCATTTCGCACTTATTGGAAAGGATATCCAAGTTTGGGTAAATTTATTTGCTGACAATTCGGCATGATTGTTCGATCGCCAAAATCTAAGTTTTCTACCCAAAATTTGAGTAAATTCTGAGCATAATTCCTGATTGACAAATGCTTCCCTAGCTGAAGTTATTACCTTACCAATGGGTACTGCCTGGGAATATAAATCTCTCGGCTATGCCTTCAATTCCAATCACCAATTCTAAATGCCAAATTACTTTGATGTTTTCTGACTATTCAAAGAATTAAGATGATTTTTCATCTCTTGTAAATATGCTTTTAAAACTGGATACTGCGAAGTTGCTAGCAGCGCATCTTTTTTCTGGGTGACAGTTGTTTCTAATGGCAGAATGCGATAGTTAGATTTATTGTTCAGAGTATAGCGGTGTACCCAAGTTGGAATTGCTTTGATGCTAGTAATTTCTGTAGTTTTTTCGGGAAATTTCTTGCGAATATTGATTTGCAAAATTACGCCTAAGTCTGTATGATCTTGAGTCTGACCGGAGATGAAGTTTCCCATTGAATAAATTGCTACGGCTTTTCTTGTTTTCCCGTTTTTTCCGGGGAATTTAAAGATTTTGTAAGGCTGCACGACGTGGGGATGACTGCCGAGAATGATGTCTGCACCGGCTTTTAATAAATTTTCAACTAATTGTTTTTGTTGGGGGTTTGGCTGTCGCTGATATTCGTCGCCAAAATGTAGGGAAATTGCAATTATATCTGCTCCTTTTTTTCTGGCTTTGGCGATGTCTTTGACTATCTGTTTTTCGTCAATTAGCGAAACCAGGTAATCTTTGCCTTTGGGTATCGGGATGCCGTTAGTGCCGTAGCTGTAGGCTAACATCGCAAGTGAAATCTTGTTTTTGGTGATGATTAAAGTCGTATCGCCCGCTGCTTTCGATTTGGCTGTCCCTGTGGACGCTATTTTGCGATCGCCCAAATTCGCGATCGTCTTAATTACTCCTGTTTCTCCCCGATCCAAAGCATGATTGTTGGCAGTTGTCAAGATATTAAATCCAGCTTTTTTAGCCGCATCCAGTAATTGAGCCGGTGCGTTAAATAGCGGATATCCCGTATATCCGCCCGCATCTTTGCCCGCTAAGGGTGTTTCGAGATTTCCCGTTACCCAATCGCCTTTTGACAGGATACTTTTAACTGGTGCGAAGAAACTGTCAAAATTGTATGTTTGCTTTTTTGCGTCGTAGCCCGATCGCGTTTGCGTACTGTGCATCATGATATCGCCCACAGCAATCAGTTGTGCTTCTTTGATTTCAGACTTGGGTTTTGCGCGTATAGTGGCTGCAATGGGCGATGGCATCCCGCCCCGCAAGCTACGACTTTCGCGCTGTATATTGGGTTTTGGCGTTTGGATGTCGCAGCTTGCGATCGAAAGCACAGCAATTACCGAAAGCAACCGACGAAAATCCATAACTTTTAATAGTGATTTATCGGCATCTATGGTATCATAACTAAATTAGTTTTCGCGAAATAAATGACTAAAAAATATCTAATTATTGCCTTTTATATTTTTATCTCAATTACCACTTTTAGTATTTTAACTTACGCTCAAAATTCTGGCGATAAACCTTTTGAATTTGCCTTAATTGGCGACTTGCCCTACAGTGCAGAACAAGAAGCAAAATTTCCGAATTTGATTGCAGAAATCAATCGATCGCCCGCAGCATTTGTCGTCCACGACGGCGATATCAAAAACGCTTCTAGTGTGTGCGATGATGCAACTTTTGTCAGTCGCCAGCAGTTATTTAACAAATTTGAAATGCCGTTTATTCTCGTCTATGGCGATAACGAATGGACTGACTGTCACCGTTCAAATAACAGCAGTTAAAATAATCCCATAGAAAGACTCGCTAAACTGCGGGAAATCTTCAACAAAGGTACTCAAAGTTTGGGAAAGCGCACCTTGACTCTCACCCGTCAAAGCGAAAACCCACAGTTTGCTAAATACCGTGAAAATGTCCGCTGGACTTATAATGGGATGGTATTTTTTGCGATAAATATGCCGGGAAGTAACAACAATTTTGGTCGCACACCTGAACAAGATCAAGAATATGCCGATCGCAATTCAGCTAATTTAGCCTGGATCAAAGAATGTTTTACCTTAGCCAAACGCAGCAACAGCAAAGGAATTATGTTAGTTGCTCAGGCAAATCCGGGCTTTGAACTCGATCGAACCGACAAAAGAATAACTGGCTACAACGATTTTATCACAACTCTGGAAACAGAAACCCGCAGTTTTCCGGGACAAGTCGTATTCGTGCACGGCGATACTCACTACTTCCGCATCGATAAACCTTTACCCCGTTTTACCGATGAAACTCAACTTCCGAGACTGAAAAACTTTACTAGAGTTGAAACTTTTGGTTCTCCCAACGTGCATTGGTTGCGCGCTACTTACGATCCTAAAAGTCCTAATTTATTTGAATTTAAACAGCAGATTGTTCTGCAAAATTAGGCGATTCAACAGCACTTTTATACAAGATAAATATTTTTTGTCTTACAATGAAGATCGGTAGCATTGAGGAATTTATTTATGACGATCGCAATTGAGCGCATTACCCTTGAAGAATTTCTGAAACGGCCAGAAACGAAACCAGCCAGCGAATACATTGAAGGCGAGATCGTCCAAAAACCTATGCCGAAAACAAAGCACAGCCTATTGCAATTAAGAAGCTGCAACGAAATTAATTGTGTGACTGAAACTCCCAAGATAGCTTATGCTTTTCCTGAGTTGCGGTGTACGTTTGGCGGGCGATCGATTGTTCCCGATGTTGCGGTACTATTGTGGGAACAGATTCAATTTGATGAGAACGGCGAACCGTTGGATGATGTGCTAATTGCACCCTATTGGGCGATCGAAATCCTGTCGCCACAACAAAGCTCAAATCGCGTAACTAAAAAAAATATTCACTGTCTGCAACATAATTGTCAGTTGGGATGGCTAGTCGATCCAGGCGATCGATCAATTTTAGTATTTTTACCCAATCAACAACCGCAATTCTGCGAAGGTAGCGATGTCGTTCCCGTGCCCGAAATGATTCCCATGAGTATCACTGCCGAACAAGTGTTTAGCTGGCTGAGAATGCAAGCATAAACAGCAGGTTCTTAGTGAGGACTTGGCGTTGCTGATTGACGGTATGAATTAAGTTCTACCCAAAACCTCAACGACCCAAAAAGTCTATGTTTTACTCAATGGTAAAAAAAGTCAATTCATACTCAAGTTCAGCAACGCCAAATTTTCGTTCCTTATCTCTAATTTCCCAGCGGTGGAATCTTCGCCAAAACACCTTTTTTCAAAGCTTGAGGACGCTCAGACCAAGGCAACAAACCATCCGGCTTAGCATAATATTGACTCGCACATTCAAGCACAGCCTCGACGCTTTCCGGCTCATTGGCAGGCAAATCACCAAACAAATAAGTATACTTTCCAGCAGCAGCAAAAGACACGGCACAAGCATGACTGCAAGCACTCATACACTCAACTTCCCGAATATCAAATTCATCTGAAAACTTCCAATCTTTAGCGAGTTTCGATAAATCTTCCATGAATTGTTGGCCGCCACTTTTACCTTCGCGCTTGCCATCTTTCCAAACACTAGCGCAAGCAGTACAAACTAAAAGACAGTGTTTTGTGCGTACAGCCGTGTTAGTTCCATTCATCATCCATACCTCGTAGATGCGTGTAAAAGTGAGTTAGATATCGGCGGGCATTCTGACTTGAGAAACCACAAGGATTTCATTACAGTTGCGGGACAGCGCCGGACTTGCACCGAACTTTCCCCGTTTCCTCTGGCGGCTGCTCCCCGCTAGAACCGATCGCAAATTCAAATCTTACCACACTTGCCGCCCTTTCCCAAAAAAGTTATGTTGGTAACAGCGATTTTTAATATCTACCCACATAAATTAACCCCGTTCGTAGTAAGGACTTTAGTCCTCTGATATTTCTGCGGACTGAAGTCCTCACTACAAACCTTATGAACACCTTCCCCGACTTTTCCACCCACGGCTATCAACTAACCAGCGAACTCGGATACAACAGTCTGGGCGGGCGCGTCACCTATCTCGCTACAAAAATTAACACAAATAAGCCCGTTGTTATTAAGCAATTTCAATTCGCCCAATTAGGTGCTAGCTGGGCGGAATACGATGCTTACGAACAAGAAATCAAAGTGCTCAAAAAGCTCGCACACCCGGGAATTCCCCGCTATCTCGATGCTTTCGGGACTGACAGCGGATTTTGCATGGTGCAGGAATACAAAAATGCCGAATGTGCGATCGCCCGGACTTTCTCGCCGCCGGATATTAAACAAATTGCGATCGCCACTTTAGAAATTCTAGCTTACCTGCAATCCCAAAAACCGTCCGTAATCCACCGCGACATCAAACCAGAGAACTTATTAATCGATGACGAGTTAAATGTTTACTTAGTAGACTTCGGTTTTGCCCGCTTAGGAGGTGGAAACATCGCCGCCAGCAGCGTTGTCAAAGGCACAATGGGATTCATGCCACCAGAGCAAATGTTTAACCGACAATTAACACAAGCATCCGACCTTTACGGCTTGGGGGCGACGCTGATTTGCCTATTAACAGGTACAAAATCCGTGGATGTCGGTAACTTAATTGATGATAATTATAGCATTCATTTCCGGCATTTAGTACCGCCATTGCAGCAGGGTTGGATGAACTGGCTGGACAGGATGGTAGCACCGAGATTGCAGGATCGACATCAGTCAGCGACTGAGGCTTTAGCCGTTCTGAAATCTCTGGATGTTAGTAGCTTGCCGAAAGTGAGGCTTGAGCGCGATACGCTGGAATTTGCCGCTACAGAATATGGAGAAACAATAACACAAACCATCGCAATTAGCAACCCAATTCCCGATACAATGCTTTGTGGCAGATGGGAAGTCGCGCCGCATCCGAATGATCCGCCGCATACACCTTACGATCACCCTTGGATCTCGTTTGAGCCGCAGAAATTTGAGAGCAATAATTTTGATGTCAAAATCCTAGTTGATACCAAACAATTGTTGGCAAGTCAAGCTTATGAGCGCTATATAATCTTCCATACAAATTCCGAACCCGACACTTATCAACTCAAAATTAAAGTCACAACAGCTCTCCTTCCTATACCAAAACTAACTACTTTATTGTCTAAGGGCAACCTGATTTTGATCTGCTGGTTGGTGTTATTCGGCTTTCTATTTAGTATGGGCAGCAACTATGAGATTGCTTTGGGTATTATTATGAGCTTAGTCTATGGATTTGCAGTTGCTGAAATCACACTCTTAGCAGAATCACATGGAAATAAAAAAACTTGGGTAGGAGGAGTATTAGGATCGCTAATAGGATTAATTTTATATTTTTTCGTTTTGTCTGTTGTTACTGAAGTTATTCGTAATTTACCCCTATCGAACAATACAATTCTATCAATTGCTGCCTCGATAGGGATGGTAATTGCGCTGATATTCTTTAGTTTATGTGGAGCTGCACTTGGAAGTATGATGAATAGGAATTTGGCTATGATTATTGCTATTATCGGGCAATTTTTATTATTTGCATTGTTTGCATTGTTTTCTTTCGTGGCAATGATATTCGATGAGGCTTTCAATGCAGCATTTTTTATTTTCCTAAGCAATTTATGTTGCATGATAGTTTATTTGTGTTGCATGATAGTTTATAGGATTTTTCATAATCGGATTGACGAGCAGACTACCCTCAGAAGAATAATTAACATTTATAATGACAAAATAGCTTTTCTTACGACCGGATTTTGTACTAGCTTGGTAGTAGTATTTCGACTGTTTTCAAACGTTGTCGCTCAACGAGAATGGGTTGAACCAATGGAAATAATAGCTGTAGGAGGAGCTATAATCGCCTCTTTAGCTGTCACTGCTATTCCATTACTTGAGATGAGTGTTTTTAAGCCAAATAGAATCCTTGCTAAGTATCGCAAATTACAAGCAAGTTTAATTAAACCTTAAACAATTGCTCGCTTGTTTTACTGAGTTATTGAGGACTGAAGTCCTTACTACAAACCTTGTTGGAACTGAATTTATTATTGCGAACCTATGAACGCTTTTCCTGACTTTTCCAACTACGGCTATCAAGTAACTCGCGAACTCGGACACAACCGCGCGGGCGGTAGAGTTACCTATCTCGCTACCGAAATTAATACCAAACGTTCCGTCGTTGTCAAACAATTTCAATTTGCCCAGACTGGCGCTAATTGGGCGGAATATCAAGCTTACGAAAAAGAAATTCAGATTTTGCGAGCACTCGATAACCCCAACATTCCCCGCTATTTAGATTCTTTCCAAACTGCATCGGGTTTCTGCATGGTACAGGAATACAAAAATGCTAATTCCCTCGCAACTTCGCGCCAGCAAACACCGCAACAAACCAAGCAAATTGCTATTTCTGTGTTAGAAATACTCAAATACTTGCAAAATGGGGTGCCGCCCGTTATCCACCGAGATTTAAAGCCGGAAAATATCTTGGTGGACGATCGGCTAAATGTCAGCCTTGTCGATTTCGGATTTGCTAGAATCGGCGGGGGAGAAGTCGCCGCCAGCAGCGTTGTCAAAGGCACTTTGGGCTTTATGCCACCCGAACAAATGTTCAACCGCCAGCTAACCGTCGCATCGGATTTATACAGTCTCGGCGCGACGCTAATTTGTTTGCTAATCGGCATCAATTCTACCGAAGTTGGCAGCTTGATGGACGAGACAGGGCGGATTAATTTTAAACATCGCTTGCCGCAGCTAACTCCAGAATTTCTTGACTGGCTGCAAAAAATGGTGGAACCAAATTTTAAACACCGCTATCCTTCCGCAGATGCAGCCCTCAATGCTTTGATTCCTCTCAAAATACTTCGCCAGCCTAAAAAATCCAAACTTGCACTGATATCAGTCGGATTGTTGACAGCAAGTGCTGCTATTTTACTCCCATTTATTTGGAAATCTCAGGAACCTCAACAAGTAGTTAAATCCCAACCAAAAACCAGCAAACCGAAGTTAAAACCTGTGACTCAAGTGATGTTAACTAGCGAACTAAAATCGGAACAAATTATAGATTTTGTGTCTTTAAAAAAACCACATAAAGTCTATTTTGCTGTCAGTGTTACTAACTTTTCACCGGGAGAATATTACGGTACTTGTCGCGTATTTGACTCTCAAGGAAAATTGGCAGCCGACGGTCGATCTCATTTAAGAACAACGGCAGATAGACTAAATACTTGGTGCGGGTACAATTTTACAAAGGATGACAAGCCTGGGAATTGGAAGTTTGAATTTTATTTAGACAATCAAAGAATGACACAAAATAGTTTAAAGGTATTACCTTAAAATATTTGTACCGGGCGGGCAGTGAATTTCTGTGCCGTCAAAAGTTGGCTGTATCAGATTGAATTGATCCACCTCCTTTTCCGGCTCGCTTTCGCAGATTGCCGAAATAGTTATTAGTTGATTGCTAACATCTTTTTTGAAAGCAAATACTGCTCCTATATATACTGGACTGTAGTCTTTTTGGCTAACGGAATCCAGCTTTTGAGAAAATGCGATCGCGCTTTCAAATTGTGCTGGTTCGCGCTTATTCTCCAACGTTTGAACTGGGTTTATTAATAATGAGTCAATGTGGTAATAATATTGAGCTTTGCTGAGACCTTGTATAGCCAACCCTTCCAGGGAATCACTAAATTTGTTATTTTTTGCATAGTAATCTTCCTGCGCTTTATTGATCGAAGCCAGATCTGCTTGTAGTGCCGGAGATTTCGGACTGCTTGAGACGAAAATAGTGTTGAGTTTGAAATTGTAAAAAGATGCTAGTATACCAGCCATAAAACCGCTGTAAATTACAGTCCGTACCAGCAAACTGGATAGTGAAAGGCTGTATGTTTTACTTTTTTTATCTATATCTGCTGACATTTTTTTAGTGCCCTAAAATCTTGCTAAGTTTGCAGGGTGCGCGCCGCACACCCTACATACTACAAATTAAGCTGTTTCGTGCTGTTTGTGCCATGCGGGATGCCACAGCAATTCAGCAGTCGATCGCTTCTCGACCATTTCCTTGGTAATCATACAGTCAGCAACATCCTTGCGAGAAGGCAACTCGTACATCACATCAAGCATTAACTCCTCCAAAATGCTGCGGAGAGCTCTCGCGCCGGTTTTGCGCCGATAGGCCTCCTGGGCGATCGCCCGTAGCGCATCCGGCTCAAATTCCAACTCCACACTATCCATCTTCAACAGCTTCTGATACTGCTTCACCAGCGCATTTCGGGGCTCAGTCAAAATCTGCATCAAAGCCGCCTCATCCAGCGGCGAAATCACCGTCACCACCGGAATCCGCCCGACAAACTCAGGAATCAAACCAAACTTAACTAAATCGTCCGGCTGTACCTGTTGCAAAATATCAACAACCCGCTTATCCTTCGCAGCCAATGTCGAATTGCTGTCGCTTTCTGTTGGCTGAATAAAGCCCAAGGATTTTTTACCCAAACGCTGTTCAACTATTTTTTCCAAACCGACAAAAGCACCGCCACAAATAAATAAAATCTTGCTAGTGTCAACTTGAATAAAATCTTGGTAAGGATGTTTGCGGCCACCTTGCGGAGGCACATTAACCACCGTTCCTTCCAACATTTTTAGCAGCGCTTGTTGCACTCCTTCTCCCGATACATCTCTGGTGATCGAAGTGTTTTCACTTTTGCGAGCAATCTTGTCAATTTCATCAATATAAATAATCCCGCGCTGTGCCGATTCCACATCAAAATCCGACATTTGCAACAGCCGCAGCAAGATATTTTCTACATCGTCGCCCACATATCCAGCTTCTGTCAGCGTCGTCGCATCGGCTACCGCAAACGGCACTTCCAGCATTTGCGCCAAACTTTGCGCTAACAAGGTTTTGCCGCAACCAGTCGGCCCGACTAGCATGATGTTGGATTTTTGCAGTTCGACATCGCTGTCGGGGGAAGATTTGCCGCTGTCTTTGGCTTGGTCTACGCTTAAGCGTTTGTAATGGTTGTAAACTGCTACAGAAAGGACTTTTTTGGCTGAGTTCTGGCCGATGACGTGGTTGTCTAAATGCTGTTTAATTTCTGTGGGTTTGGGGATTTTAGCTAAAACAATTTTCGATTTGCTCGATCGACTCTGGCGTCGTGTTCCTTGTCCCTGAGACTCTCGCACCTCTGATTGGGGAATCTGTTGACCAACTTGTGTTTTGCTGGAATCAAAGAACTCTTCTTCTAAAATTTCATTGCACAGTTCCACGCATTCATCGCAAATGTAGACGCCGGGCCCAGCTATTAACTTGCGGACGTACTCCTGGGACTTACCGCAAAAGGAGCATCTGAGATGGGAGTCATATTTTGACATATTTAGCCTCTTACTTTACGGTTACGGTTGCTTGTTTTGACTGGAGAAGTTGCGGCGCGATCGAATTCTTTGCCCTAGAAAGGTTTCCCGATCGGACACCCACGCCAGTCTGTCGATTTTAGATTGAAGAATTTTAGATTTTAGATTTACTCCACAAATAAATTTTGGAGGTTGAACCTTCGTCTAAAACTTGGGGATATACACAAATTAAGTCAGGGGCTTGTCTCAATTTTTTGCTTGGTCAAGCTTCGCGGTCTCTATTTCTAAGTTAACACTTTTGAGGCACGGTCATTAGTCGTCAGCCCTCCGACCCAATTTTTAATTTTTAATTTTCACTTTCGAGCAAAGCGGCACGGGCTTACCATTTTTTGTATTCCAAAAATTTTCCCGACATAATTATTTTCACTCGATCCCCTTTTGAGTCTGCTTCTTTCTCGACATCCAAAGTAAAGTCGATCGCGCTCATAATCCCGTCACCAAATTTTTCGTGGATTACTGCTTTGAGTGGCATTCCGTACACCTGCATGATTTCATAGAAGCGATAAATCAGCGGGTCAACCGGAACAGCAGCATCCAAAGAACCTTTTAACGGAGGTTCACAGAGAATCGCAGCCGTCTCGCCCGACAGTCCCAAAGCCGAGACAATTTTCTCGGCTTCATCGACCGATGCGGTAGCTTGACGGTAAATAACCGCAGCAATCCAAACTTCGTCGCGCCTCAAAACTTTTTCCAAATCTGCAAAACTAATTCCCTGAGCTTTTTTAGCCGCCAAAAGCTTTTCTGTAATTCCTGAAATTGCCATTAAATATTCTCCCTTCACTTCAGTCTCAGATGTGCAATATCTCTCACATTTTGGTGATTTTGTCAATACTAACTTGAGAAAAAAAATCGAATTGATAGCTCGGAACTTCAGCAAAAGCTGGTCTCGTCAACCCCACAACTCATACAATTTGAGATTTGAGATTTGAGATGTTAGATTGGCAATGACTGATGACTATCAGGGTTTGGAGCTAGCCAACAGTTGCATTCTTTTTTCCAACAGGTATCACAACTGGTAAATTTTAAAAGAACTCATAACTGCCTGTGGCAATGGTACAGTTGGCAGTATATGTAATAAAAGTTACACACGCAAAGGCCTTCGGCATTCGGCAAACGGCTGAATTTTGATCGTGCTAGCCTGAAGCTCAATCCTCGCTCACGTAGCCAAAGCCCCTTTACCGGAAGAACGAGACGAAAGCCCCTAGCTTTAGATATGGGGATGAAGTCGGGCGCGGTTTCAACCGCCTTGAAATTAATTTCCCAATCTTCCTGATTGCTTATTGCTTAGTATACTATGGTATAGTAAATTAAGAACACAAAGGAGGGGAAATGAAAGGGCGGTATCAATACAGATTCTATCCGACAATTGAACAAAAAATTAGATTATCTAAATTGTTTGGCTGTGTGCGGGTAGTCTGGAATGATGCTCTAAGACTTTGCAAACAGTCAGACAGAAAACCTAGTTCTGCCGAATTGCAAAAATTAGTTTTAACTTTAGCTAAAAAGACACCAGAAAGAGAATGGTTGGGAGAAGTTTCAGCTATTCCTCTACAACAATCTGTCTCAGATTTAGAGACTGCGTTTAGCAATTTTTTCAAGTCCTGCACAGGAAAAAGAAAAGGAAAAAAAGTCGGCTATCCTAAGTTCAAGAAAAAGACAAACAGCCAATCGGCAAGGTTAACGCGCAACGGTTTTGTATTGAGAGGTAATGAGGTTTATCTGGCCAAAATAGGGGACGTATTTCCCGTTTGGTCTAGAAAATTACCATCCAATCCTAGCTCTGTTACGATAATCAAGGACTGTGCAAACCGATATTTGCTAAGCTTTGTTGTAGAAGTTTCCCCCATCCAGAGCGAGGCTAAAGACCAAAGCATCGGTGTAGACTTGGGCATTAAAACCTTCGCTGCAATGAGTGATGGTACAACCGCACAAAGTCCAAGCTACAAAGTGCTAGATCGTAAAATTCGCAGACTACAGCGCCAGCTATCCCGTCAAGTCCAGACCTCAAAACGTCGGGATAAAACTAGGCTTAAAATTGCCAAGCTACACAACCAGATTGCTGATACTCGAAAGGATTTTCTGCACAAACTATCTACTAAGTTGGTGAGTGAAAACCAAACCATTATCTTAGAAGATTTGAACGTAGCAGGTCTGGTTAAAAATCGGAGATTGTCAAGGGCAATAAGTCAGCAAGGATGGGGAGAATTTAGGACGCTTTGTGAGGGCAAGTCGGAGAAATACGGCAGAGAATTTAAGGTAATTTCTCGCTGGGAGCCGACCTCTCAAATTTGCTCAGAGTGCGGGTTTAGATGGGGAAAAATAGACCTCTGTGTGCGCCGGGTCCAGTGCTTAAACTGCGGAGCTAAACACGATCGAGATTTGAACGCCGCTAAAAATATAGAAAAAGTCGGGATGGGGCATCGCCACGACTCTAAACGAGCACAGAGTTTGAGTAAAACTACTTCGGTAGTATCGGACAATGAAGTGAAGCGCCTAAACTTCGGAGACTATTTATTTTAGTCCGGGTTTAGAATCCCCTCGCCTTTAGGCATGGGGAGTATGTCAACACTCAAAACCGGCAACTGACAAAAGTATGGAGATTCAGACCAAAGATTACAACATCCATTACGATCGCCCTACACAAACAGTCACCTGCTGCGGCTCGTTCCGGCTCAGCCAGGCGGAAGAATACGCGCCGATCGTCGATCTGCTCAACGAAGTGGCTGACTCCTGCCCAAACACCGTTACTCTAGACTTGCGAAAGCTAGAATTTTTAAATAGTTCTGGAATTAATATTTTCTCAAAATTTGTGATCAAAGTGCGCCAGCAAAAAAATATTCAAATCGCCATCAAAGGTTCTAAACAGATCCCCTGGCAGATAAAATCTCTGAAGAACTTGCAGCGGCTGATGCCTTCCTTGCACTTAGAATTGGAATAGTAGCGCCAAAGGTAAAGATGAATCCCCGGCTAAGTCCGGGAACCAGGATGAGGGTGGCTGAAGTTAATCGGAATAAGTCATAGTTAATTTAGCACTAAACCGTAAAAAACTTCAGCACAGACTAAAAATTACCAATTTTCAATTGCTATGCAGGAAGAACCATCGAGAGAACAGCTACTTTTGGACGTTCAGCGGCTGAGTGCGGAACTTGAAAACTTGAAGCGCGAAAAGGTTGACCTAGAAATTTTGCTGGAGACTACCACCGAACATTCAGATACGATGGAAGCTCACTTGCTGAGCAAAGCTCAGTTGGCGCTGCGTTCAAGCGAAGAGCAGTTTCGGGCGATCGCCTCAGCAACTCCCGTGCCCGTATTAGTTTCTCGCCTCTGTGACGGCTTAATTTTGTATGCGAACGCTCAATTGGCTTCTCTCCTGAACATACCCCTAGAAAAATTGATCGGCTGCACCACTCCAGACTTTTACTTGAACCCCGCCGATCGCCCAAAGGTACTTGAGGCACTTGCTAAAGAGGGATACCTGCAAAACTACGAACTCCACTGCAAAAAATCAGACGGCACCGCTTTCTGGGCGATGATCTCGGTTCAGTCGCTGGTGTTTAACGGGCAGCAGACGGCATTGTGCGCCTTGTACGACCTCACCCAACGCAAGGAAGCAGAACAAACTCTCCAAGAGAGCGAAAAGCGTCTCCGCCGCCAGAGTTTGGCTTTGTTGCAGCTAGGTAGGCAGAGGACTCTCAACAACGGCGCGCTGAATGTGGGAATTCGCGAAATTACCGAGGCTGCTTCCCGCACTTTGGAAGTGGAAAAAGTCAGCGTCTGGCTTTACAACCACTTGAGATTTGGAACTCGTTACCCCAATCCGTCTCAGCTAAATTTTACCGAGAGAGTGCTCGCCCAGAACCAAACAGAGGCACTCGATACAGAGGCCACTGCCCCAGAGCAACACGAGGGGGTGAATCATTCTAAGTTTAAAATCCCCAACCTCAAATTAGTTTGTCTCGACTTGTACGATCGCACCCAGGAGAATCATTTGAGCCGGGAGTCCACATCGGCAAGCGATTTAAATTTATCAATTTTAGAGGTTGAAGGCGACACACCGGGCGAAAATTTGCGATCGGACAATGCTTTAGAACCTACGACAAAAACTCAAAAATCTCTACAAACAAATTTTTCCCACTCATCTTCGCTAGCCGAACATTCCACTGTGCGGCCAAATGCCAGCAAGCCCAATTCATCCATATTAAATGTAGCAATTAGGCTCGGCGGCCAGATCGTGGGCATCCTCTCTCTCGAACATATCGGCGCGCCCCGCCAGTGGGCTTTGGAGGAGCGCACCTTCGCTGATTCTTTGGCAAATTTGGTAGCGTTGGCGATCGAAGGATTTGAGCGCCAGCGGGCTCAGGAAGCACTCTCCAAAGCCAAAGCGCAGCTAGAAATGACCGTCGATCAGCGCACCGCTCAACTCACCGCCGCCAATAAACTGCTCCGCATCGAAATTGCCGAGCGCAAAAGAGCCGAAATAGCCTTGCAAGAAGCCTTACACAAAGCTGAAGCAGCTTCGAGAGCTAAAAGCACTTTTTTAGCCAATATGAGCCACGAGCTGCGGACACCGCTCAACGCGATTATCGGTTACAGCGAAATGCTACAAGAAGAAGCACGCGAATCGGGACTCGAAGACATCATTCCCGATACCCAAAAAATTTATAACGCCGGCAAACACTTGCTGACTTTAATTAACGATATTCTAGACCTTTCTAAGATAGAAGCTGGTCGGATGGAGCTTTATTTAGAAAAATTTGACCTCAGTAATTTAATAGAAGAAGTCGTTGCAACTTTGCACCCTTTGGTCGAAAAAAATCAAAATCAATTGCAAGTTTCTTGCTCTGAAAATTTGGGAGTGATGTATGCAGATTTGACTAAAGTCCGGCAAATTCTGTTCAATTTGCTCTCGAATGCCCTGAAGTTTACCGAAGGTGGAACGGTGCTGTTGAGCGCGACTCGCGAACCAGCAGGCGACAGCGATTGGGTTTATTTGCAGGTATCTGATACGGGGATTGGAATGTCGCCAGAACAGCAGCATGGTTTGTTTCAACCTTTTATGCAAGGAGATGCTTCGACTACTCGCAAGTACGGTGGCACCGGTTTAGGATTGGCGATTAGCCGCTTGTTTTGTCAGATGATGGGCGGCGATATTACTCTTGAGAGTCAATTAGATATTGGCTCTACTTTTACAGTTCAATTAAAAGCAAAAGTTGATATTAGTCAGTAGTCAGTAGTCAGTAGTCAGTAGTCAGTAGTCAGTAGTCAGTAGTCATTGGTCATTAGGAAGAAGGCAAGGAGTACGCGATGGATTTAACAGATTTAACGGATGGGTGAAAGATGCAATAATTCGCCATGACCAATGACCAATCACCAATGACCAATGACCAATGACCTATTCCTGTTTTAATTGTGACACCGATCGCGATCGACCTCTGTTGCCGATCACACAGTAGCATTTTTTCCCAGCCTAGAATACCTGTATTATCCCAAAATTGTGTCGCAGGCGGGATCAGGCGCCTCGCTGCATTCACAAGTCGCACCTCAACCTGATTAAGGGGGTGGGGGGTTGCTTGCAGAAAGGCAATTGGGTAAAAGTAATGCTATGGTCGGGAACCAGTAGAAGGCAAAAGTTAACAGGAAATCAGGAATTATCAAAGGTCTCTGGACGCAGAAACACAATTCTGCTTTTTACCTTCAAACTGCTGCCTCTACTGGCGAGATAGCAATGCCGCCTTCATCAGCGCGCAAGTTCTCAGAATCAAAGGAGTGCATCTACATGATTAAACCTTGCAGTCAACCGCTAAAAATAAATCCTTTCACTTGTCATCGCGATCCCGCTACAGGCAGGTGGATTGTAGTTCCAACAGTTCAGAATGCTTGCGAAACAGACTCTACTTTTAAAGCAAAAGCCGAAGGCGAAAACGAGGGTAAAGTAGAAACGATTCTTTCTGCTTCGCCTACGATTTCGCTGCCGAAAAAAACCCTTTCCTTCTCCTTACTTCCGTTTAAAAAGCTTGGTAAAAAATCTGTTGTAACTTTCAGCAGGTAGCTATTGCAGGGGTCTAATCTAGTTTCCACGGTTAGTCCCCAGTTATTGCCAAACAAAAAAATGAACTTATCCCTAGCCTAAATTGCCAAAAAGCGATATACTGCCAACAAACTTTATCCTTCAATATCCGTGAAGTATTTGCTCGATCGCTTCATCGAACTTACATGGACAGACCGACCGATTCGCCAGCGGGGAACAGTCATCGTTGCTATCCCCGTGATTTGTCTGTTTGCTTCACTTATAGCAATTGTAGGTATCCGCGATATTACCCTAAAAATCAGACAGCGAGCAGATACTAATAGGGAAATACTTCAGGAAACTAACCGCTCGTTAACACTGGCGGTGGATGCGGAAACGGGCATTCGAGGTTACGGGTTGACGAATCGCCGCGATTTTCTAGAACCCTACTTAAAAGCAAAGAAAAGTTTGCCTCCGCTGCTGGCTAAAATCAAAGTTATGGTTCGAGAAAATAAACTGCAAGCTCAGCCATTTGAAGAAATCAAAAAAAGTAGCGAACAGCAAATAACTTTCTTGCAAAATACTTTGAATAAGCTCGACAGTTCTGCCATAAAAGTACAGTCACCGGAAATAATTCAGGTGTTTGCTCAAGGCAAATTGAAGATGGATAAGCTGCGCGCACAAATTAATGCGTTTCTTGATGTCGGCGAAGCCCAGCAGAAAGCTTTAGATCGGCAAAGACGAGAGTTGATAGATTTAACTAATTTCGTACAAGTTGCTGGTTTGGTTTTCGGCTGTTTAGGTGCAGGGGCTTCCTGGTATTTATTTGATAGTTTAGAGCAGGAATTGAGGAAGCGGCAAGCAGGCTTGGAGGAAAGTAAAACTCGGATTCAAGCTGTGGTAGATAATGCGGCTGACGGGATTATTACTTTGGACGAAGGGGGAAATATTGAGTCTTTTAATGCGGCCGCAGAACGGATTTTTGGCGCTCAAGCCGATCGCACAATTGGCTCGAACCTACGCAGGCTGATAGCTAAACCACAGCCGTACAACACCGCGGGGGATTACTCGATCGAATATTTTATGTTAAATCCCGATGCTAAGCTGAAGACTTACCAGCAAGAAACAGTTGGACTTCACAGGGACGGAACCAAGTTTCCGATGGAGTTGGCCATCAGCGAGATGCGTCTGGCAAATCAACACTTGTTTATTGCGATTTGCCGCGATGCTAGAGGACGAAAACAAGCTGAGGAAACTCTGCGCAAGCAAGCGCAAATGCTGGATTTGGCGAACGATACGATCGCGGTACTCGACTTGAACGGGACGATTTCTTATTGGAATTTGGGCGCGAAGTGGCTCTACGGATGGCGGAAGTCGCAAGCAATCGGAAAAAATATTCACGAGCTTTTGCAAACAGAATGGAAGCAGCCTTTGGAGGAAATTCAAAAAGTATTTTTCGAGCGGGGTTCTTGGCAAGGGGAACTGGTGCGTACCAAGAAAGACGGCACAAAAATAATGGTGGCAAGCCGGTGGACTTTGCAGTACGACGATCAAGATCAACCCGTGGCTATTTTGGAAATTAGCAACGATATTAGCGATCGCAAACGCTCAGAAATTGCTTTAGCCGAAAGCGCACAGCGGTTTCGAGATACCTTTGAACAAGCCGCAGTCGGCATGGCTCAAGCGAGTGTGGATGGCAAGTTGCTGTTAGTCAATCAAAAACTTTGCGAAATTTTGGGCTACAGTCGCCCAGAATTGGTTGAGAAAAGATTTCAGCAGATTACTTGGCCCGGAGATTTAGCAAGCGAACAGGAACTTTTGCGCCAATTGTTAGCAGGAGAAATTGAAAATTTCTCTCTGGAAAAGCGCTACATCCGCAACGACGGAGAGTTGGTTTGGGCAAACTTGACGGTTTCGCTGCTGCGAGAACAAAATGGCAGTCAATTTCTGATGAGTGTGGTAGAAGATATTAGGGAACGCAAACAAGCTGAAGAAGCGCTCAAGTTGCGCGCTGAAGAATTGAATTGGATGGCGCAGTCGCTGGCTAAGACGACGAGTGTTTTGAGAAAGCGGAATCAAGAATTAGACCAGTTTGCTTATGTAGTTTCTCACGATTTGAAAGCGCCACTCAGGGCGATCGCAAATCTCAGCAGTTGGATAGAAGAAGACCTCAGCGAGTCGATGACAGAGGATACTCTGCACCAAATGAACCTGCTGCGCGGCAGAGTTCACAGGATGGAAGCTTTGATTGAGGGACTGCTGCAATATTCCCGCGTCGGACGCATTCAAGTGCCTTCAGAAATGGTAAAAGTTGAGAAGTTATTAGCAGAAGTTATTGATTCGTTGGCGCCGCCGTCGGGATTTGAGGTAAAAATTGAACCGGGAATGCCAACTTTTGTGACTGAAAGATTGCCGTTGCAGCAGGTTTTTGCTAATTTAATTAGCAACGCTATCAAGCACAATAGAAGTGAATCCGGTTACGTAAACATATCGGTTAAAGACTTTGACGATTTTTACGAGTTTGCTGTGGCGGATGACGGGCAGGGGATTGCTGCTCAATATCATGATAAAGTTTTTGTGATTTTTCAGACTTTGGAAGCTCGTGATAAAGTTGAAAATACTGGCATTGGTTTGTCGCTGGTGAAGAAGATTGTTGAAGGTCAAGGAGGCAGTATTTCCATAGAATCAGCCGAAGGTGAGGGAGCAACTTTTCGGTTTACTTGGCCAAAGCAATCTGTTAGCAAATAAGATATAGCCTTTCTCAGAAAGATCAGGTACGCTTCCAACATAGGGCATAGCGCACCGCGAAGCCGATCGTAAATGTGTGGTGATCCGTGCGCACCGAAAGTCCGATAGCGCCTGTTTAAACGGCATCGCAGCGGATTTCGATGATAAATCCATCAGGATCGTAAAAGTAAATGCCGCGTCCTGTAGCGCGCGTGACGGGGCCACTGTCGATCGCAATTTGATTAGACTTTAGCACTTCCAGAGCGCGATCGAACAAATCGCGATCGATATCAAAAGCCAAGTGGTTAGCGCGAGTAAAAGCCTTCTGGGGATCTGGGTTTGGCGGTTCCAAATCTGGCTGCCAAAATAGGTCAATCACAGTCCCGTCTGGAGTGATGAAATTAGCGACTTTACCAGCGGCGACCATTTCTGTTAAACTTGCGGGAATTTCCGCACCTGTGAGTTCCTGCAAGCCGAGAATTGTACCGTAGAAGTGGCGGGAAGCATTCATATCGCGCACGTTTAAAGCGATATGGTGAACGCGGCGCAAGTTCCCCGGCGCGAGGACAATTTTGACGGTGCTTTCGGTAGTTTGCATGATTGTCAATTGCAAGTGTTAAAATTGAATGCTGTTAAGCTATTCTGCATTTAAATTATATGTCAAAAAACAATCAAACTCTTGTGGTACGTGGCTCTGAGCATCGCCCCGAATATATAATTTAAATGTGCAACAGCTTAGTGAGGACATTAGCTAAATTATGATTATTTGTCATTAGGGAACGATGCCATACCTACAAATAGCATTGCTAGCCCGCCTCCCAGAATCGCGATCGCCAATAAACCCACAGCTAAATCTAATCCCGATGTATTTTCCATTAAATTAAACCATTCTCCAATTAAATCTAATCATCGGTATTTGTTAATTGCTGATTGCTTGTCAACAATGGTGAAGAGAAGTAGGTGCCATCTTATAGCATCGGCTAATCTTGTAGAGTGCGAATTTCGCACCGAAAAAGTCAACCGATGCCGAAGCGATGGGGGTAAAAGTCAATCGGTGCGTAGTGTACACCCTTCTTCCTTCTTCCTTCTTCCTTCTTCCTTCTTATTTCTTATTTTGCCAATTCTTTGTCAATCGCAGCGATCAATTCTGGCGAATCTGGGCCCACGCTGCTGCCGAATCTGGCAACTACTTCACCCTGTTTGCTAACTAAGAATTTTTCAAAATTCCAGGAAACCTCACCCTTGGGATCGACTGCACTCGTCAGCTTAGCGTACAGCGGGTGCTGCTGACTGCCTTTAGCGTGTACTTTGTCAAATAATTCAAAGCTGACACCGTATTTTGTAGTACAGAAATTGACGATTTCTGCGTTACTTCCTGGTTCTTGACCTCCGAAGTCGTTGCAGGGAAATCCTAAAACGCTGAGTCCAGCAGCACTGTACTTCTGGCTCAATTCTTCGAGTCCTTTGTATTGAGGTGTATAGCCGCATTTGGAAGCTACGTTAACTATCAAGAGTACCTTGCCAGCGTACTCTCCTAGCTGCTTGTCTGCGCCTGCGATCGTTTTTACTTTAATGTCGGAGATGGTGCTGGGCATTTTCAAATACTTCTAAATTTGACCACCACAATTTTACTGCAATTTGGTACATATTTGTCGATGTGTCGATCGCTCAAAATTTCAAGATGTTTATAGTGAGGACTAAAATCCTGAGATATTTATGAGGAGTATTGTTAACTTTGGTCATCTGAGTGGCTTTCCGTCATCCATTTTTGGTAAGTTTCTTCCAGTTGCTTGTTCTCTAGAACGAGTTCTATGCGGACTTTGACGCAACCGTGGCGGGGTTGAGAGGCGATCGCATTTAAGATTTTGCTAGCTTTCTGCACAGAGGTGAATTCAGCCTTAACTGTCGGTTCGTGGCGATCGCTCTTAGTCTCCGTCAAGTCTATACCGGTGATGTGTCCCTCGCCCAAATCTATTTCTGCCAACACCTTCGGATCGTCGCCTACTTGTTCGACAATCAGCTTTTCCCACTGGATAGGCACTTGTACCATCCGAGTTTCAATTTCTTTACGCACAATGACTTCGCCGACTTTGCGCTTGCTGCGATTGATCACCAATCGTTCTTCTAGCAGGCGAATTACATCTTGATCGACAATATCCAAGTCTCCCTCGCGCTCATCTGTCTCTAAATGTTCATTTGGGCGATCGGTATCTGTTAGATTTGACATAACTATTGAGGGATTAGTTGACTCGCTGTTGCTCACTTCACTATGCCGTTCTGAGGGATTTTCTAAAGACTGAAGCCCGTCATTTCCCGATATTACTGGCAGCATATCGACTTGAGCCGAATTAATACTTACAAACAGAGCTTTTTGGTGATAATCCACTTTTTTGAGCAGCTTAATACTTAGTAAAAAAATGCGGGTATTTTCTGTACCTAGCCCTGATACCACAAAATTTAGCTGACCATTAGCATCAAAATAGACATCTTTTATTTTGCCTACCAAGTGACCTTGGCTGTCTTTGACTGTAAAACTTTTTAGCTTAGTTCTGACTTTTTCCGGCACTCGGTTGAGATGGGTAATTGATTTTGCCATTGCTATTTTTTCGGCTGATGCTTGACCGTTCATTTTTTAAACTTTCCTGCTAATGGATTTTTATTATGAATTGGTAATGGCGAATTGGTAAAAGCGGGGAAATAAGACCGGGCGGTTGAAACCGCGTCTATACAAACACTCACCCGGATGGTGCGCGGGTTGAAGAACGGGCGGTGAAAATTACTTAATCTTCTTCAGTCCGCGCACCATCCAGACTTCGTTTTTGTAGACGCAGTTTCAACGGTACGTCCTATCTAGGAATTGCGCGATCGCACAACTCAAACCTCTGCGGTGACAGAATTGTGTGATGAATGCGCAATTCCTATTCAAGACTTGCTGCGGTTGGTTTAGATAGTTTTATTATCTACAACCGGAGTGCCATCGGTGTTAATGTCTAATTCTTCACGGCGCAAGGTTTCTTCGCCCTCAACCGTGCTGCGGACAACTTCTTTTCTGATGTTGACTTCTTCGCGCACGAAGGCTTCTTTGTGAATGTCGGCCGTTTCTTCGTAGACTTCCATGCGTGCAACTTCCCCTGATTGGAAATCAGCTTCACCGACTGAAACTACTCGACCCGCTTCTACGGGCGTTACTCGCTCGATTACGACTCGTTCTTTTTCAATGGGTACTGAAGCTCGTGCTGTTTCTGTTTCCACGCGCTTACCAACTGCTACGGAGCCGGTTTTGGCGCGGTTTTTGTTGGCAATCAAGCGTTCTTCATAAAGCTTGAAATTTTGGTGGTTCTGTTCGTTGGTTTCGTAGAGGGGGCGATCGATATCGTAGCTGTAGCTGCTGCGATCGTAGCTAGCAGGAGCTGCTGTGATTGCTGCTGATGTGCCTTGATTGCGGTAAACGCTTCTTACTTCTTCTTCGCGATCGTAATCTACGGGTTCTAATTCATTGTAAGCCGGCAATAGTTCTGCTTGCTCTTTGCTGCGAAGGCCTGTGGCGTGGACGCGATTGGCTGCGTAGTCGAAGCGGGCCGAGCCGATCGGCAGCAACACTTTTTTACCAAAAATCCAAATACCGGTATCAACTACCAGATAGCGGAAACGACCCGTTTCATCAACCAAAGCGTCATAAACAGTACCTACTTTTTCGTCAGATTCGCCGGCATAAACATCAAATCCCTTGATGTCGTCTCCAGCAAAAATTTCATCCTTATAATTGGGTTCAAAATCTGCAATTCTTTGAAGTGCCATGTTTTTATCCTCGTTGCTCTACTTAAATTAATAGTAGAAATTAATGGCTTAACTTCCCTCTCCCTAAAGTCTGAAGTGTTTAATTTAGGGTGTTTAATACTATAGGAATACAGCGCGGTGTCGGTGTTGACGCACTCAGCAATTCAGAACCCGATCGAGAAGACCGGGCGGTTGAAACCGCTTCTGGACAAACAAAACCCACTCCAAGCGGGTTAAAGACTGGGCGGTTTAAATTACGTTATTTTCTTTAGTCCACGGAGGTGGACTACCGTTCAAGAAGGCTAACACGTTTGTTTAGAGGCGGTTTCAACCGTACCTCCTATCTTAAAGTTGAGTTCTGAGAGTCTCTATCCTTTTGCGGTTGACTCCTAAATCTGACTCTCCCAGACGCGAAGCCGATCGCACATGAATCACCTTTGCCCCATCATCTACCAAAAATTCTACGTCATCAACAAACCCCATCAAACCACTCGTGAACTCCGCATAGAGGTAATTATCAGTTGCGGTGATAATCTTAGTTTTTGCAGAGGACTCGATCACCCCTTTGAGCTTAGCCATTGCCTCAGCAGGCGACGAAGTGTATGCCAAAGGCTCGATTTGGTGTTCGGCATCTTGACTGAAGCTGCTGACGCAGTTGGGGGAAGCAGGGCACGCGGCGAGTTTTCCTGACACAATGCCGATATTGGCAGGTCTTTTTCCAGCAAACATGGTTTTTTCTCCGGGAAGTGCGATAAAAATAGCGATCGACAGTACCGCTACCGCTATCAGTGATATTAAAATAACAAGGACTCTTTTCAATGCTGTCGGCGATTTTGTTTCAACTGTCTGCAAAGGATTAGCCCTCCTAAAAGTGCAAATTGGATCTAATTTTAATATTAATTGAAATTGACATCAAAAAATTAAAAACATTTATCATAAAGAATTGGTTTAAAGCCGGAACCCTGATCGGGATCAATTGAAATCAGACTATTCATTACTGCAATCCTAGGACTTCTTTTATCAACTGTCAACTGTCAACTGAATGAATTTGTTCTTCAATCAACCAGTAAGTCAGCATTGTTCCTTTACCTTTAACCGCAATTTGACCACGATCTTCAAAAACAAACTGCTCTTTCAAACGCTCGTAAGTCTGTGCAGTCACTTGAATTTTACCCGGCAATCCGTTCGACTCCATCCGCGAAGCAACATTCACAGTATCCCCCCACAAATCATAACTAAATTTGCTAATTCCAATAATTCCCGCCACCACCGAACCGCTGTGAATTCCGATCCGCAATTGAAAACTTTCTCCAATTTTGAGATTAAACTTTCTCAAAGCTACCTGCATCTCCAAAGCCAAAAGTGCGATCGCCTCAGAGTGATCCTCCCGCGCCGTCGGCAAACCCCCAACCACCATATAAGCATCCCCAATCGTCTTAATTTTTTCCAACCCGTGCAACTCAGACAACATATCGAACTCCGAGAAAATCCCATTCAAAATTTCTACCAACTGCGTCGGACTTTTGTGAGCAGAAAACTCTGTAAAACCCACCAAATCAGCAAACAATACCGTCACCTCATCAAAATGATCCGCGATCAACTTTTGCTCTTTTTGCAAGCGCTCAGCAATAGGTTTCGGTAAAATATTCAGCAGCAATTTCTCTGTTTGCTCTTGCTGCAACTTCAGCGCCGCCTCAGCTTGTTTCCGCTGAATCATCGAACCGAGCTGCGTAGCAACCGCACTCACCAATTCCAACAAGCGCGGCTGGCTTTTCAGAACTTTCTCGCGATAAAAAATCAAAATAGCTAACACTTGGTTGTCCGCCAAAATTGGCAAACCAAAAGCTGCTTTCAATCCCACATTCACCGCAATTTCCGATCGCAAAAAAACCTGATATGGTGCAATAGAAATATCCTCAATCCATTCAGACTGATGCGACTGCCAAATCCTCCCCGGCAGTCCCACACCAGCAGGAAAAGTTAACTGCCAACTTGTCTCTCGGAATTGGGCAAAAATCGAGTCGCTGACATACCTGCCTTTAGCGCATCTTAAAACGCCGTCACTGCAAGGAATCCAAGCTTCGCCCAGATTCCATTCAATAGTTTGGCAAATTAAACCTAAAATCACATCTATAGCCGACTCAAAATCCTCAGATTTGCTAATAGCTTGAGTGGCCTGTAGGAGCAATCTTGTTTCCATTTCAACCTGACGGCGTTCGGCAATTTCCTGGTGCAACTGAACATTTTGATCTGTCAACTTTTGATTTTTTTGTTGCAATTGCATTTGCAAGGAACGCACAGTAAGTTGATTGCTCACTCGCGCCAATACTTCTTTCACCTGAAAAGGTTTTGTGATATAATCTGCTCCGCCCACTTCAAAAGCTTGTGCCTTATTTATTCCTTCTTCTAGCGCGCTCAGAAAAATGATGGGAATTCCCCTAAATTGCGGTTGTGATTTCAATTGTTTACAGAGTTCGTAACCGTTAAAATCCGGCATCATAATATCGAGCAAAATCAAATCTGGCGCGCTCGATTGAATCGCATCTAGGGCAGAAAAACCATTAGTAACAGGTCGAACTTTATAGCCATTGTTCTGCAATATTTTAATCAACAAACGCAGATTATCTGGCGTGTCGTCAACTACTAAAATATCTGCTTGATAGTTTTCAGTTTGTTCCGCCTTCATCTCCACGATCTGATTCCTCCGCCTCGGCAATTAAATTGAGAATTTTCTGGTAATCAAAATTATCGAGATGACCCTGGAGGATTTCGACAAATTCAGGATGAGCATCCCTTAGTTCTTCGATTGTCCTGGCAATTAAGTCAAAATCAGCACTGCGGATTACCTGCCTAATATTATCTATCCATTCTGCGGGCAGTGTGGGTAAATAAGCAAGCGCAGCATTAGATGTGGAATCAGATAGATGATGCCGATCGCCCGTTGGGATAAAATCAGTTGAGTCAGAGTAGAGATACTTCACCCCCAAATGTTTGTTAAGGGTATCAAATATATCATTTTTGCGGAAAGGTTTGCTAACAAAATCGTCGCAGCCGACCAATAAAGCAAACGATCGCCTGCCTTCAATTGTACTAGCTGTCAAAGCAACAATCTTCGGAATCGGGGATTCTTGATGGGAAATACTCATTTCCCAGTTTCCTTGCTGCTCTTGCTCTCTCTGCTGTATTCTGGCCTTAATTTCTTTAGTAGCTTCGTAGCCGTCCATCACTGGCATTCGCACATCCATCAAAATTAAGTGCGGGTGCCAATTTTCCCACATTTCTACTGCTTCGCGGCCGTTGGCAGCTTGTTGCAGCTTGAAACCCAAAGGAGAAAGCATTTTGACTAAAAGTTCGCGGTTGTCTTCGCGATCGTCCACAATTAAAATCCGGTAGCACGGTTGATTTGGTTCCAACCCAGCAACTTCGCGGTTAATTTCCGGGGCTGGAATATCAGCAGTACCAACCGCACAGACTGGGATTTCAATTTTAAAAGTAGTGCCTAGTTCCAGTTGACTTTCTACCACAATTTCTCCTCCCATCAGGCGGACAAATTGACGGCTGATCGTCAATCCTAAACCCGTGCCTTTCTGAGTTTTTTGACCAGAAGCTGTTTGCACAAATGCCTGAAAAACATTGCCCAATTCTTCAGGAGCAATGCCAACTCCTGTATCTTCTATTTCAATCCGAAGGAAAACAATCAGATCCCGATCAGAATTATCAACATTTTCTCTCAATTCAATAGTTGCAGAATCACTTCTATCGATCGCAAAGTCCCTAATACTTTTTGTGGTATCAAAACACACTGTTGGATTCGCCAGTAAATCAACAATTTCCGAACTCTTTAATTTTACAACTCTTAATATAATCGTGCCTGTCTGCGTAAATTTAATCGCATTACTGAGGAGATTGATCAGCACTTGCCGCAGTTTAACATCATCGGTTCGCACGTACTGGGGAACGTCATCCTCACGCTGGAAAAGCAACTGCAATTCTTGATTTTTTGCCCGCAATAAAAACATATCTTGCAAGTCGTCCAGCAAATGGTAGAGATCGAAGTTTTTCGGATCGACAATCATCCGCCCAGCTTCGATTTTTGACAAGTCTAAGACTTCATTGATCAGGGTGAGCAAGTGTTCGCCACTGCGGCGAATTATTCTCAGATTTTCTCTGTTTTCGACAGTAAGATTGGGGCTGCCTTCCATGATTTGTGCAAACCCCAGTATGGAATTGAGAGGAGTCCGCAACTCGTGGCTCATATTTGCCAGAAACGTGCTTTTAGCTTTGTTTGCAGATTCAGCAGCTAAGGCGGATTGTTGCAGTTGTTCTGTACGTTCGTCAATTTGGGTTTCTAAGGTGTGCTGGTAATCTGCTAGTATTTTTTCGGCTTGTTTGCGATCGCTAATATCTTGAAAAGCTGCGATCGCATAAACAATATTTCCGCTCTCGTCAAAAATCGGCGTAGTATTGATCTCGATCGCAATTATTTTGTCATCTTGACGGATTTCTACATCGTCAACCTTGACAAAATCTCCTTTGAGTGCGCGCAAAATTGGCAGATTATCCGGCGGGTAAAGCTGATCAGTATTGGCAACATACAGTTGATAAGTTGCAGCTAATTGTTCCGCTGTGCTTTCCGGGATCGTGTCTGCACCCAGCAAATCGCGCGCTGTCTGGTTGAAATAGGCGATCGAGCCGTCGGGATTGTAAACAGATACCCCCACTGGCAAAGCTGCTAAAAATTGCTTCAGGCGGCTTTCACTCGCCGACAGAGCCACATTTGCTAGCTTCAACTCCTCGTTTACCTCTTGCCTCTTCAGGATTTCATCTGTTAACTTTTGGTCTTGCAAGTAACTGTGAATTGCTTCTACCACCGTTAATTTTAAGTCTTCATTTTGCCAAGGTTTAGGGATATAACGGTACAATTTAGCATACTTGATAGCATTGCTCAGAGCTTCCAAATCTGCTTGCCCCGTCAGCATAATCGTCAGCGTATCCGGCGAGCTTTCGTGAATTCTTCTGAGCAGTTCATCCCCTTTAATATCCGGCATGATATAATCGGAAAGCACCAAAGCAATCTCGTATTCATCTGCCTGCAAATCTGCCAGCAACTCTAAAGCATCTTCCCCTCCTTCAGCCGTTTCAATAATACACTGATCGCCGATCGCCTTTTTCAGTTCAATCTTTAAACTGTTCAAAACATCAGGTTCGTCATCAATACACACAATCACAGGTTTTTTCATAATAACTTTGCCAGCCCAGATTTGATCGTCTCTATTAACTGTTTGCTATTCCACGGTTTGTACAAACAGCAATATAAATCAGCTTCTTGTACTGCCCGCTCGACTGCCGCTGCATCCGCTTGTCCGGTCAACATCACCTTAATAATTTTAGGATATTTTTGGTGAACTCTAATTAAAAGTTCATCACCTTTAATTCCCGGCATCAGCCAATCAGAAACAATCACAATCACCTCAGCTTCTTCTTCAAAATCCTCAAGCAAATCTAAAGCTTCATCACCACTTTCAGCTAATTCATAAAAGTAATCATCTTTAAATTCATTTTTGAGCTGCATCTTGAGAGTCTTCAAGATATCGGGTTCATCGTCAACGCAAAGAATTACAGGCTTATTCATCTTTTCCTCTCTGCTTGAATTTTAGTGGGTTTACCGACATGACTTGCTCCTCTGTGATTGATTTCGGGCGAGGATGCACGATATCTGCCCCGTATCTTATTTTAAGAGGACTTCCGAAAAGAAACCCGGTTTATCGCAATAAATCTTGTCTTTGTCAGCGAGACAGCCCCTGGCGCTACCGGGAATCAGCCCCCTGCGGGTAAGTTTTGTTTAATAGATTGGCAGCGAGACGGTAAAAGTTGTCTGCCCCGGTACCGATTCTACAGCAATTGTACCTTCATGTTTGTCAACAATTTTTCTCACAATATCCAATCCCAAACCGCTACCTTCGCCCGCAGATTTAGTCGTAAAAAATGGCTGAAAAATCTTAGGAATAATTTCTGGGGGAATACCTTTGCCGTTATCAGTAAATTTGAGCAAAATATTTGCCTCTTGCAGCAGAGTTTCAATCGTCAAAATACCTTTATAATCCATTGCTTGCAGGGCATTGTGAACAAGATTCGTCCAAACTTGATTTAAGTCATCGGGATAGCACATAATTTTCGGTAAATTTCCATAATTTTTAACGACTTCTATACCGTGTTTCAGTTGATTTTGATAAAGGGTTAACACCATTTCAATGCCATCGTGCAAGTTCGCCTGGACTTTTTCTTGCTTGCTATCGAAATGAGCGTAGCTTTTTAAGGCAAATACTACTTTTCCCGACTTAGCTGTCGCTCTTTGGATTAGGCTAATACTTTTCTTAAAGCTCACAAACTGGTAAGCTGTATTGAAAACTACTTCCCAATCCGGCAATTTAAAAAGTGGCAACAACTGTTCTATGTTATCGTAGATTTCCATGTCAACTAAAGTATCCGCAATTTCTTCAGCATTTTTAACAGATGCTGCCCTCAAATCCCCAGTCAACTGCTGCTTAAATTTTCGCTTCTCTCTGCTAGTAAATAAAATTTTTTGATTGGTAGATCTGTAAAGTACCGCTAAAAAGTGAGCTTGACTTTCTTCGGAAAGTTGTTGAAAAAAATGAGGCATTTTTCCTAAATTATCGTCCCAGAAAGTAGCTATATTATCAATAGAGGAGCCGATAATGCCCAGGGGGGTATTTATTTCGTGGGCAATGCCGGCAATCAGTTGTCCCAGTGCCGCCATTTTTTCCGATTGAATCAAATGCTCTTGGGTGGCTTGCAGTTGGTAGATGGCAGTTGCTAAATCTTGATTTTTTTCTTGCAAATTTTGTTGCAGTGAACAAATTTTTAAATGAGTTTCGATCCGGGCTAAAACTTCTTCAACCTGAAACGGTTTGGTAATAAAGTCCACTCCCCCAACTCCAAAAGCTTTAACTTTATCCATCACGTCGTTAATCGCACTGATGAAAATCACCGGAATGTCTTTGGTTACTTCAGAATCTTTGAGCCGCTGACAAACTTCATAGCCATCCATCTCCGGCATCATAATATCCAGCAGCACTAGATCCGGGGGCATTTTTTGAGCGGCAGACAGTGCTAGCTTACCGTTAGGAACTGGGCGAACTTGATAGCCTTTTTCGCTCAAAATTCCTGCCAGCAGCCGCAGGTTTTGTGGTGTGTCGTCTACTACTAAAATATTAGCTCGATTGGTGTTGGAGGAACTTGAATTCATCGGTTATTTACTGGTTTTCGCTGCGATCAATTATGGTAAGGATTCTGTCATATTCAAAATTATTAATGCAATCTTGAAGGGTGTCAGCCAGAGAGGGGTTGACAGTGCCGATTTGTGCGATCGAACTGGCGATCGCCTCCATGTCCACACTCAAAATATTTTGCTTGAATTCAACCATCCAGTCTGGAGAAAGAGAGGCGATCGCCTCCGGTGTCAGCACATCCTGACTTGACTCCCCTACACCCGCCACACTGACTGCTGTTGGATCTTCATAAATATAACGTACTCCCAAATGTTTGCCCATTGCCGCAAAAATATCCTCCTCTCGGAACGGTTTCCGCATAAAATCATCGCAACCAGTCGAAAGAATCACTGCCCGTTCTTCCTCCAAAACACTAGCAGTCAGGGCTACAATCGCCGTTGCTTGCCCGCCAGTTGTAGTTTTAATCTGTTTCGTTGCCTCGTACCCGTCCATCACAGGCATTCTCATGTCCATCCAAATCAGATGCGGTTCCCAATCCATAAAAATATCCACCGCTTCTTGACCGTTATTCGCTTCTTTCAACTCAAATCCCAGCGGACTGAGAAGTTTGACCAACAGTTGGCGGTTCAGGGGTTTGTCGTCCACAATTAGCAAGCGGTAACTCGGCTGATTCGGTTCGAGGGCAATAACTCGACGTAGAGCTTTTTTGATTTCAATATCAGCAGCTTCAACCAGGTGAACTTGGATGTCAAACTGAAATAGTGCACCCTTGCCAACCTCGCTGCTAACCGTAATTTCACCTCCCATCAATTGCACGAACTGTCTGCTGATCGCTAAACCTAAACCTGTCCCTTCCTGAGAATCTTTACCTGTTTTTGTCTGTACAAATGCTTCAAATAACTGATGAATTTCCTCAGCAGCAATGCCTGCACCAGTATCTTGAACTTCAAAATGGAGCGAGTAGCGGCCGGGCAATTCATCAGGGCTGTTTTTGTGCAAATTCCGCTTTCTTCCTTTAACTTGCACCGAAACTCCCCCTTCTGAAGTAAACTTAATTGCATTGTTGAGCAAATTAATTAATACTTGACGTAATTTCACTTCATCGGTGCAAATGTAATGGGGAACTTCCGCGTCCCGATCGAAGATTAATTGTAAGTTTTTTTCCTCAGCTTTGAGAGCAAACATATCTTCTAAATCGTCGAATAATCGGTAAAAATCGAAGCTTTTTTCATTAATAGTAGTGCGTCCCGCTTCGATTTTGGACAAGTCTAAAACTTGGTTGATTAAAGCCAGCAAATGTTCGCCACTCCGCAGGATAATCCCGACATCTTCTTGATTTTCAGGAGACAGATTTTTACTGCGGATCATGACTTGAGCAAAGCCGATGACTGCGTTCAGGGGCGATCGCAATTCGTGACTCATATTGGCGAGAAAGGTACTTTTAGCTTTGTTGGCTGCTTCGGCAGCTTCTTTCGCCTGCTGCATTTTCATTTCCGCTTGTTTGCTATCAGTAATGTCTTTAATAAAACCTTCGTAGTAAAGTAAATTTTCTGCGGCATCGCAGACAGCGCGACAATTTTCCGAAATCCAGATGATGCTGCCATCTTTGCGGTAGATTTCCGCTTCAAAGTTTGACAATATCCCGTACTCGTCGATCAGCACTGTAAATTCGCAGCGGCGGTTGGGATTTACGTAAAGCTGGTTATTGAAATTCGGCTGCGCTGCGATCAATTCTGCGGGCGATTCATAACCGTAGAGTTCAGCTAAAGCGGGGTTAGCGCTGATGTATTTCCCGTCAGCAGCAGTTTGAAAAATGCCGTTTAAAGCATTTTCATAGATGTTGCGGTACTTTTCTTCTGCTTCGCGGAGGGCTGCTTCTGCTTTTTGGCGATCGGTAATATCGCTAGAAATCGACAGAAAACAAGCTTCTCCGTCAATATCAATGGTTTCAATCGACAGCAGCGCCGTTCTTTCTGCACCACTTTTATTGCGAAACCTCAGCTCGTAATTGTGAATTGCCGTCTTGTTTTTCAACATTTGAATCATGCGATCGCGCTCTGCTAAAGTCGCCCAAAAATTCAGATCTACCGCTGTTTTTCCAATAATTTCTTCGTGACTGTAGCCCATCATTCGGCAAAAGCTGTCATTAACTTCAAGGTGGCTGCCGTCACTGATTCTCGTGATTGTAATTGCATTGGGACTGGAACGAAAAGCTTTAGAAAACTTTTCTTTTGCCTTAGCAAGATCGCCCGTGCGTTCTGCAACTTGCACTGCTAAATTTTGGTTGTATTCAGTTAACAGTTTATGCGCCTGTTTGCGTTCAGTAATATCTTGAAAAGCGCACATCCCGTAGACAATGTTGCCTCGATCGTCGTAAATAGGAGTGCCCCAAATTTGCAGGGGAACAGTTTTGTCAGTCAAGGAGATTTCAATGTCATCAACAGTTACACTTTTGCCCTGCAAAGCATTTAAAATTGGGTCGCGCTCCGCCGGGTAAATTTCTTGAGTTCCAGCTAAATAAACTTTGTAAGCTTGGCGCAAATTTTCGGCATCTGCTGCTATAATTCCTTTACCTAAAAGTTGCTCTCCTGTAGGATTAATGTAGTGAGGTTGACCGTTTGGCTCGGTAATAAAAATGCCTAGCGGTACTGCATTGAGAAATTGTTTGACTCGGTTTTCGCTTTCCGATATCGAAGTAAATGAATGCTGCAATTGCTCTGCCATGCTGTTAAAAGCAGTGGCAAGTTCTCCGAGTTCATCTTCGCGATTCAGAGTGAGGTTTGTATCCCATTCATTCTTTGCCAAAGCTTTGGCCGCTGCATTCAATCTTAAAATCGGCCGCACCACCCATTTAGCAGTAAGAATTCCCAGAATTGTCGCCACAATCAAAGCTGCAACCGACAGCAAAAAAGTCGTGCGGGTATTGGCGTTAATTTGCTCCATAAAGTCGGACTCTGGTACAACTACGACAATCAGCCAATCCAACCCCCGATCGTCTTGAAAAGGAGTTACCTCCATAAAATTGCGCTCCCCGTCAATATCAAAAGGAAGCTGTTGAGAATTTTTGATTTTAGCTAAGCTTTGGTAGGTTTTTTCTAAATGCTGTGCGGTTTGGCGAATTACGGGATTCTCGCTTGCTGAAGCTTTGATGCGTTTTGCTTCTTTACCTTCCACTGCGAATTCTTGGCCCGCTGTTGAAGTGGCAATTAACATTCCCGATCGCTCCATCACAAAAGTTTGCCCAGATTTACCAATTTTGAGGCTGACGAGAAACTCTTTGATTTTGGAAAACAGCAAATCGCTGCCAGCTACTCCTAACAGCTTGCCAGCGTCGTTGTAGATAGGCATAGCAGCAGTAATTGCCAGTTCCCTAGTCAAAAAATCTGTATAAATTGGAGTCCAAACAGGTTTTTTGGCGGCGGCTGCTGCTATGTACCAAGGGCGAATTCGCGGGTCGTAAATGTTGGGCGAAGTTTCCATTAATTGAACGCGGTTTCCCTGAGAGTCACCAGTATATCGAGCTAATTTGTTGCCAGTCGATTTGTCAGCCGCAGATATCATAATCTGATCTTTAGTGCGGATTGCTCCAGAGTGGTCTCCATTTTCTTGGGCTATGTAAATGATGCTGATTGTATCAAAATATTGAATTTGTTCGAGAAAATGAAGTTCTAATCTTTGTTTATCTTCTAGGTTTAATTGCCCCAATTTTACGCCTTGAACGTTGAGGTGATTGACAATGTGGGGAATTGACATATAGTTTTCCATGCGGTCTTTGATGCGATCGCTAATTTCTCCCCGCAACTGAGCGGCAACATCGTTGACCGCGCGCTGACCGTTTTGGAACGACAGCCAACCTACAATTCCTACGGTGCCGACAATTTGCACTAAAAAAGGAAGCACGAGCACAGTTTGTAATGGAGCTTTGCCGATAATTTTGGTAGCAAAGCGATTGAGCGGTTTAGGAAACATATTCATCCTAAGAGTAATTGGTAATTGGTAATTAGTAATTGCTGAAGAGAAATAAAAAATAGTTATCGGTGTATCCGTGATTTTCGCACCGTGAATATATGGTAATAGTAGAAGGTATGGATTTAAATAACTATAACGTATTTCTGCTGACAGTTTTTCCGTAACTATTAATACAGATAATTGATGCGATCGATCTGTTGGTCACTGCTGCGCGATGCTGTTTTCTCTTTTGCTGTTTGGTTTTTGGCGCAGCGCCTAGGGTTGGCAGCAGCGCTGCCAACCATGTATGTGTAGCACGTGTTTGTTGAAAGACTAGAAGGAACCGCCCGATCGCACAAAAAGCTGATTTTACCTGCGATTTAACTCCACCCTTTCGCCGTAACGCAATAGCATATCCAAACTCTCCAAACGATTTTGCCAAGTTTGCACCTGATAGCTATTGTCGGCAGAATGCAAGCGCATGGAAGATTGAAATTGAGATTGAAAACTCGCCAACAATCTTTTAGCAGTTGCTAAACTTTCGGTAGAAGGATTGGCTGCCAATTTGCTGAAAGCTTGCGCCAATTCGTCCGATCGACTTTTGAGCACTTTCAGTTCAGATTCCGACACCCGCAACTGATTGTTAGCCAACAAAAAACTCCATTCCTGCTTGAGAGTAGTATACCGCGAAGCCGCTGCTGCAAAGGGCTGGCGGTAAGGAATTGGTTCGGAAGCAGAAGCGGAACGCACGGGGCGCCCTTGAGTGCGGTTAAAAAAGCCCTGCATCCCGCTGTTGATACTTTCCACCGCAAAAATAGCATAGCCCCCAGTCGGCAAATCGCGCAAAGCTTGAATTTGGTCGATCGCCACAACTTCCGGGAGTGTCAACAACTTAACCGACGGAGAAATCAAAGCCGAACCGAGCATTTGTTCCTTTGCTAGCGGTTCAGTTATGCGCTGAAGTCGGTTCGTATCCAAAGCATAAGTCATCGGCACAATCAAGTCTACAATGCCTTGACGGGCCCAAACTTCCCAATTTTGTTGAATTTTGTAAATCCGCTGACTTTCTGGGTGCGGAAACACCGCCACCGACAGAATTGTGCGGGGAGAATTCGACCCCAAAAGCCGATAAACTTCAGCGACAAAAGTATTAATTTGATTAGTTTTAAATTCAACCCACTGCCGCCACAAACTGCCGTCTTTGGGAGAAATATTCACCGGATCTACACCAGTCAACTGCTTAAATTGCTGTCTCGCGGCAACACCGTAACCGTAGGTAAAACCCGCATTGTCATTTTGAAAAGGATAGCGAATATAGTCTAATTGGACTCCATCTACTTTGTAGCGGGTAGAAATTTCGCTGATAATTTGGAGTAAATAACTGCGCGCTTCCGGGTTTGCCGGATCGATATAAAATTTACCGTCATTAGGATTTTGGATGCGTCCTTTATTGTCAATATTTGCCCAAGTTGGATGAGCGGAAAGCACTGGCCCAGGATAAGAATTAGGTTGACCAATTAAAGCATTGTGGCGCTTATTTCCGGTGGCAAAAATCCACACCCAAGCGTGCAATTCTATGCCTCGCTCATGGGCTAATTTAACCGCAGATTCCAGCGGATCCCAGCCAACTGTCAGGGGGTTTTGTTGGGGTGCAACTTGACTGGGATAAATCGGATATCCGGCATTTAAAGTTTCAAAGAAAACGGTATTGATCCCGGCGGCGGCAAGCCGATCGAACACAGCGGCCAAACCCTGTTCCGATCGCGCTGCGACGATCGTACCGCGATCGAGCCAAACCGCGCGAATTTCCGCCCCAAGGCGCTGCCCTTCCTGGGGATAATTTTGCCACAGCAACTGGCGCGCTTGCACCCACTGCTGCCTAGCCTCAGCGTATTTTTGCTCTTGCAGGAGTTGGTCAAAATTTTGCAAAACCTGCCGGGCTTGGGCGATCGCCCGCGTCCTTGTGCCTTGCAAAGGCAGCGGGCGACTCGCAGACGGCCCTACACTGTTGGTTGACGCCACCAGTTGAGGGGGGGTAGCAGCATTGAGATTGATGGGGGTATTGGCTGAATTAGCTGCTGTCAGGGCGCTTTCAAACCGGCCGAGGAGGTTGGTGAGTTCTTGGCGCATCAAGTACGCTTCAATGCTGACGATCGGCTGATTGGAATTTGCCTGCACATCCAAACCCGCCGGCGCCGACTGATCCGAAGGGTCTGTAAAAGTTGCAGGTACTGGATCGGGAAGGGGGGGAGAAGGAGAAAGTCGGCTCAGCGGGGTATTTCGTGGCGAACTAGGCGTATTTCTCGTAAGTCGGTCGGGGGGATTTGGTAGCGGGGGTGTGGCTGCTATAGGCGCAGCAGGGGAGCCGACAGTTCCGCCCCAGCGGGCGATCGAGGCCCGCAGCCAAGCCGAGTCTATATTTGGGGAACCGTCGCTACCCCAGCGCCAGCCGAGATAGGTAGCGCGATCGGTGGCGATCGCAGCGGAGGAACCGGAACTATCTTTCCAAGTAGCGACAGTTTGACTGTTCGCGTCGGCAGGAATCAAGACACCGCCTTGGACTGAGGCATTTTGTTGTTCCGGTGGCACCCAATTGCTAGAAGCGGTGCAAGCCAGATCGCGACAGCGGGTGCGGGGTTGCACCGCCCCCCGCTGAGTCAAGGGAAAAGCCCAATAGGCCCCAAGGAGCGATCGTAAAGATTGACGCACCAAAGCCGGGGAACTGCGGCCGACTGGCCCCGAAGCAATCAAGCGGCCGCCCTGTTTTGTCCAAGCTTCTAAAACTTTTATTTGCGCTGGAGTCAAAGTTTCAATATTGGCCAAAAACAGCACGTTAAAGCCTGCTAAATCTGCCAAATTTTTGATGTCTTCGAGATTGATTGGTTTGTAAGCAATGCCGCTTTCCCAGAGGCGCGTGGTAATCTTTACCCAATCGGGGGAATTCTCGGAACTGCGAACAACGCCGAGAACTACTTCCGCGAAACTGGGAGAGGGAAATAGGATGGAGAGATTGAGTAATGTACTCGCTAGAGTTCCAATTAAGACTCTTTTGCAGAAGGTGAAAAAGCGATTTTTTTGAGACTGAGAGCAGGCTTCAGGCATTTGACCATGCTCTTTGATTTGTTGCATTGACACGACAATTACCCACCACACCGCTTATTCAGTTGACAGTTGACAGTTGACAGTTGACAGCTTGCCTCTACCTGGAAGTCCGAGGATTGAAGCAATGAATAGTTATTGTAGGGCGATGCACACCGCATCGGTTGATTCAGTTGGTAATTTTTTTTACTAATATCATTTTTACAAAATTTTGCTACAAAAGAAGTGTTTTGTTTGTTTACACTGGCTTTGTAAGCAGAGGTGCGTCGCTGTTAGATTGTCGATTTTAGTTAGGGATTTATCCCAGGCGACGCACCCTACAATAACTTAGTCAACCGGCGCACATTGCGCACCCTACAAATTGAATTGGTGCGCATTGTGCATACAATATGTTCGACGATTGCAAATCCCATCCCCAACTCACAACTCAAAAGTTATTGAGTAGCAGCTTCATTCACTGGGAATCGATCGATCAACTGCATCGCCCGACAAGCATTCCTCCGCAAAGAATCAGAGACGTGAGGAACATGAGGAATCTGAGACAAGAAATCCAAAGTCCGGCGCAAAATCCGCACCACATCCCCTTCATCCAAACTTGTATGACTAATCAGTTCCAGCCATTCAACGCCCAGAGCCCACTGTTCCACCAAAGTTACTATATCCCGTTCCAGCCAAATCGGGATTGCAGCTTCGTGGCGGTACTGTACTTGAAACAATCGGCGGCGCAGGCCTTTTTGCAGATTGTCCAAAGGTGCCAAAACTTCCGCAGACAGCGAGTAATGAGTCCAACTGTCAGGCCGAGAAACTTCTGTAACTAAGGCCGCGCAAGCAGCAGCGAGGTGGTGGGGGTCGAGTTCGTCAAACTCGGCAGACATTAGGGACAAACCCAGCCACAGTTCATTATCACCGCGAATGGCAGCGCAGGCTTGGCCCAAGATTGTGGGCACCAACCTCTCGGAGGCATCATCTCGGTTGACATTTGCCGAAACTACTCTTTCCAAGCAGCCGAAATTCAGCAAGATGTCAATTAAATTGAGAAATTGCTCCCAGTAGCGAGCTCGCTGTTTTTCTAAGTCTTGTTCGGCTTTGCGGATTTCTTTTTTCAATTCTTCGCGGCGGCGCTGGCGCTTGAGCAAAGTACCGGGATTGCCCCATTCTAGAACTGGGTGAATTTCTAGTTGATCTTCTACGGCGGCGATTTTATGCTGTTGCTCGATCGCCTCTGGGCTCGGTTCCGGTATCGGCAATTCTGGGATAGATTGAGCAATGGAGATAGTGTCTTCATTTCCCAAGCGGCACTGGCCGAGTCTCAGGGTCAATTCCGGCGGCGGGATCAAGGTATCTGCAACGCTCAAA
Source organism: Microcoleus sp. A6-C6 (assembly GCF_036705955.1). Classification (NCBI taxonomy): domain Bacteria; kingdom Bacillati; phylum Cyanobacteriota; class Cyanophyceae; order Oscillatoriales; family Microcoleaceae; genus Microcoleus; species Microcoleus sp. A6-C6. The sequence continues at coordinate 110,757 of NZ_JAUBVR010000004.1, forward strand.
CGGGGTAATTCGGCGTGGAGGGTGGCGACATCGCTAATGGCGACGATATACCAGCGGTTATCTTTGCCCAAGCATACCAAGTTTGGTGCTTGCCCAGAACCTGCGATTTTGGCAACCAGTACGGCGGGCACGGGAGTTGTGTGCGATCGTTTAGCTGTGGGAACGTGCTTACCTTTGAGACTCAGAACCGTTCCTAGCACTGCAAAAGCCACAGCTACGGACATCTCCTTAATTCGAGCTTCTTCTGCTTGGTGCAATAAAGTTTTCAGCAAACGTTTGTCTTCTTTGAGCCTTCCCTGCAATTTTTCGTAATGGGCGAGTTGTTTTTCCAGGGTGGAGACATTACCTCCGGCCGCCAGAGACTCTTCCAGCACAGCCAATTCAGCTTGTACCCGGTCTAATTCCGATTGCTGTGGCTGCAAATACAAGGTAGACAGATATTGACCAAAACTCCGTTCTACCAACTCTTGAGCTTCATCAATAGTGTGAGTTTGCAGCAAATTCAGCACCATGCCGTAGCTGGGCGTAAACTGACTGGCGAGGGGGTCGGCTTTGGCTGTTGCCAAATAGGAGGCTTCTTTTGCGCCTTCAAAGCGTGTCTGAACTGCGACCACGTGTCCCAGCTCGTCCATGCCCCGCCGACCAGCCCGACCGGCCATTTGCAGGAATTCTGAAGCGTTTAGCAGTCGGTGTCCCTTGTCGGTGCGCTTGGACAGGGTGGAAATGACTGTGGTGCGGGCGGGCATATTGATCCCGGCTGCGAGGGTTTCGGTGGCAAATACAACCTTAATCAAACCTCTGCCAAAGAGTTCTTCTACTAAACCTTTCCAAGCGGGTAAAATGCCTGCGTGGTGGGCTGCGATGCCTTTTAAAAGTGCTTCTTTTTGACCGAAGCGTTCTGCTTCTGGGTTTCGCTGTAAAAAATCGTCAATGATCCGTTTGAGTTCGGCTGTTTCGGCTTCGTTAACCAGGGAGAAATTGCCTACTTCTGCTACTGCTTGGTCGCATCCGCGACGGCTGAAGATGAAGTAGATTGCTGGTAGCATATCTCGATCGTCCAACCGGGACAAAACATCGGTCAAACTGGGAGTAGGAATGCTACCTCTTTCTGCTTTTTGCTGCTTCTTTTTGGGGACTAACCGCGGATTAGCTCTTTTGCCGGTTTCGTCTAGCAGCGGGAATATGCCTTTTTGATTGGCGAAGTGGAATTGCAGCGGTACTGGCCGAAAGTCTGAGTAGACAAGCTCTGTGGGCCCGTGAACTTTGTTAATCCAGTCTGTGAGTTGGCCGCTATTGGCAACGGTTGCTGAGAGGGCGAGCAGTTGAATTTCGCTGGAACAGTAGATGATCGATTCTTCCCAGACGGTACCACGCTGGCGATCGTTCATGTAGTGACACTCATCGAGCACCACGGTTTCGACTCCGGTGAGCGAAGCACCAACAGCGCCGATCGGTGTACCGTAGAGCATATTCCGAAATATTTCGGTAGTCATCACCAAAATCGGCGCATCTCGATTGAAGGAGATGTCACCCGTCAGCAAACCTACCATCTCGTCTCCAAATTGATGGCGGAAGTCGCGCAGCTTTTGGTTAGAGAGGGCTTTCAGGGGAGTGGTGTAGAAGACGCGCCGCCCCCTGGATAGTGCTTGATGGATGGCGTATTCGCCGATCAAAGTTTTCCCGGAGCCTGTGGGAGCACACACCACAACGGATTTACCTGCATCGAGGGCGGCGATCGCCTCTCTCTGAAAGTTATCTAGCTCGAATGGAAATATAGTCTTCAGATCCAGCGCTGGGCGGTTCTGGGCAAATTCTGGCACAAGGGTTATTATGAGGTTTCAGGGTAAGTATGCTTAAATCTTGCCGAAAGCAAGGCAGCAGAGGACTGTACTGATTTTAGACCTTTGTTAGCCGATCGGCACTCGCAGGAAGAAGAGACGAGGAATGGGAGAATTTTTCTTTTGGCTTCAATCGTTCCTTACCTCAGCTTTCAGCGGTCAAGTTCTGACTACAAACTTACAGCACTTTTCAGGTATCTAGCTACGCGAAAACCCGGTTGCTGTAAGGGCGTGTCCTCTGCCCGCCCTGATTCCCGGCTTCTGCCGTGTAGTCGATCGACCTGGAATCTGCTATCTTATCGCAAAAATTCTAATTTTTTGAAATGCTATTTCATTCAGTTGACAGTTGACAGTTGACAGTTGACAGTTGATAGCGACCTCTACCTGGAAGGAAGAGGATTGGAGTAAAGAATAGTCTGATTTTAATTTCTCCCTAGAAGGGTTCCGGCTTTAAACCAATTGGCGTTGCTTAATCAGGGTATGAAATAAAGATTTTTAAAATCCAGAAACTTTGTAGACGCTGGTTTTTATGAATTGCATATTTAGCCTTTCATACCGTAAATCAGCAACGCCGAAGTTTGTAGTGAGAACTTTAGATCCGGGAAAAGGACTGAATTCCGAATGCTCGAACCTGATTTAATTTGGTCGATTTTGCGATCGATAAAATGGCTTTTTCACCACTGTAGCCGGGTAACTTTTCCCGCGAATCTCGACTTCTAACTGCTGACCGATTTTAGCTAATTTTGCCGGAACAACCGCGAGGCCTACCGCCCGATTCAAAGTAGGCGATAATGTACCGCTAGTAACTTCTCCTACAATTTCGCATTCAAAGATTACCGGATAGCCGTGGCGCGCAATGTGCCGCCCCTGCATTTCTAACCCTACCAACCGTTTTGATACTCCCGTAGCTTTCTGCTGTTCCAAAACCTCGCGCCCAATAAAGTCACCTTTGCTATCGAGGTGAACTACCCAACCCAATCCCGCCTCTAAAGGCGTGGTATTGTCGTCAATATCTTGACCATAAAGTGCCATTGCTGCTTCTAAACGCAAGGTATCTCTCGCACCCAAACCGCAGGGAACAACACCAGCATCTAGCAATTTTTGCCAGACTTTTTTCCCAGTTTCAATATCCACCATGATTTCAAATCCATCTTCGCCGGTGTAACCTGTTCTGGCGATAAAACTCGGCTGTCCCAATAGCTTGGTTTCTAAGTGTCCGAAAGCTTTGATTGGTGCGAGATTGTCTTCCACGAAAGGCTGGAGATATTTAACAGCTTCTGGCCCTTGAATTGCGATCAAAACTTGGTCTTCGGAGATGTCTGTGAAAATAAGTTCGTTCAAGTCTAAGTGGGCGAGAATCCAGGCTTTGTCTGTAATGCGAGTGGCGGCGTTGACAATGATTACTGCACGTTCTTCACCACTGGTGGCATCGGGTTCTTGGCAGTAGAAAATAATGTCGTCTAAGATGCAGCCTTTGTCATTTAGTAAGACTGTATATTGAGCTTGTCCTGGTTGCAAGCGGCTTAAGTCTGAGGGTACTAAGGGTTGAAATTTTTCGATTAGTTGTTTCCCTCTCAAGCAGAATTTTCCCATGTGGGAAATATCGAACATTCCTGCTTGCTGACGTACTGCTTGGTGTTCGCTGCTGATGCCTGCGTACTGTACTGCCATCTCCCACCCGGAAAAGGGCACCATCCGACCTTTGAGCTCTAATGATAGTTCGTACAGAGGCGATCGCGCAAGCTGACTCGGATTCTCTGGATTGTTGGGTTCAGTTGACTTTGCCACAGGTAGCGCTTTGTTTTTTTTTGCGGGTAGACTTGTTTTGATTTTAGGGGAAAATTGGTTTTTGTGGTGTGCGATCGAATTTCAGGTAATGCCCAAAGAAGACCGGGCGGTTGAAACCGCGTCTATACAAACGAAACCCGAGCTGAGAGGGGTTGAAGAATGGGCGGTGAAAATTGCGTTATTCTCTTTACACCGCGGAGGCGGACTTGGTTTTTGTAGACGCGGTTTCAACCGTACGTCTTATCTAATCTTGATTTATGGAGAATAGCGGGCTCGAACCGCTGACCCCTACAATGCCATTGTAGTGCTCTACCAACTGAGCTAATTCCCCTTTCTTTTCGCGCTCTCAATCATGCCTTAACTGACCGATGTTTGTCAAGCCTTTTTAAGAAAATAGTTTCGAGCCTTGGACTCGCAAGGCTTTTGGCTTTTTTTTTGCATTCCTCGCTTTTTGACAATTGTCGATCGCTACTTTGATTTAGTAAGTGTGCTGGGATATTTCGGTTAAATGGCTCAAACAAGACCCCATGAGGAAGTAGACGACTACCAGGGCCGCTGCTGAGGCAGCAACTAGGGTGCCGGCTAGCATTAGTGAAAATTCCCGTTGCGCGATCGCCTCTTGCATTAGATGCAAAGACCAGGCAACTAGGGCTACGTCAATTATTAAAATAGAAATCAGCATAAGTTACGATTTGTAACAGCTTGACCATTGTAACAAAACTTTGAGATTCGTGCAGATTAGCTTATACGTATTTAATTATTGCTGTAAAACCCGGAGGGAGCAGCGGAAAGCCATCAAGAAAAAATTATAGGTTTTCTTGATAATTACAATATGCTAAGTAAATGAGAGCTAGCTCAGCTTGTTAGGGCGGTTGTGCGATCGCGGGTGCGATCGCCTTTTTTGAAGGTAGGTGCGTTAGGGAAGCCCGCGCCTGCGGGAGGCTGATCAACGAAGAGTGATCGCCCGTTTTGAGTGTAGCTGGATGGGAGAATGGCAAAACCTAAGAGTGCGATCGACTGTTTTGGCGATCGATCGAGAATTTGTGAAGAGCGATGGGGTTCAAGATTACACTCGATTTTAACTAACAGCTTACGCATCAAGCTAAAAAAACCCGGTTTCTGACCATCTGTGCGTAAGTCCGATCGGCAAAAGTGAGATGCACAGGAGATAGATCGCCCATGATATGCACTATGATACTAAAAAGCTCAGTCCGCAAACTACTGCTACTAACATAAATCTCATGCTGGGACAAACACTCGCAGGACGTTACCACATCATAAAACACTTGGGAGGCGGTGGCTTTGGTCAGACATACCTGGCTGAAGATAAAAAGCGATCGGGAAATCCTCGGTGTGTCGTCAAGCAACTTAAGCCACAGCATAACGATCCGCAGACTCTACAGATAGCTAGACGTTTATTTCAAACAGAAACAGAAACCCTCCACCTGTTAGGGACTCATCCTCTAATTCCTGAACTCTTGGATAGCTTTGAGGAAAATCAGGAATTTTATTTAGTTCAGGAATTGATTGAGGGGAGAGATTTAAGTAAAGAACTTATCCCTGGAAAACGCTTTAGCGAGTCTGAAGTTATTGCTATTTTGCAGAATGTTATCGAAATATTAGTATTTGTTCAGCAGCACAAAGTCATCCACCGCGATATTAAACCTCCTAATTTAATGAGGCGCAATTCTGACGGAAAAATATTCTTAATTGACTTTGGGGCTGTTAAACAAATTACCTCTCAAATAGTTAACTCCGGGGGACACGCACCGCCAACTGTTATGATTGGCACAGATGGCTATATGCCTGCGGAACAAAAGGACGGACAACCTAATTTTTGTAGTGATATTTATGCTGTTGGAATGATTGGCATTGAATGTCTTACTGGCATATCTCCTCACCAGTTCCCAAAAGATGCTAATGGTGAAGTTGTTTGGCGCAATCAGGTACAAGTTAGCGATACTTTGGCTAGCGTTTTAAACAAAATGGTGCGCTATCATTTTCGCGATCGCTACCAGTCAGCAGCAGAAGTCTTGCCAGTTCTCAACAATTTGAGAACTGGACAAGTTGCTACTCCGGTAGCTTCTACTGTAGTATCATCTCCTAATTTATTCACATTAATGAATACCTGGACGCGAGATCATAAAATCGGTATAGTGGGGATTGGTTTGGCTGTCGTATTTAGTGTAGCCGCCTTTTTTACACCAGAAATTATAAAAATGATGGGATTGGATGCTGGGGATAATTTTGCGAGTTATGAAAATACAGAGAATGGGATTAAGATGAAATATCCCGATACTTGGAACAAACAAGAAGAGTCTAACGCAATTAGCAAAGAAATTGTTCAGTTTATTTCACCTAAAGAAAGTGATACCGATGGGTTTCAAGAACTTGTGATTGTCTCGGCTGAACCTACAAAAGATTTGACCCTGGATGAGTTTACGAAATTATCTAAGCAAGAGATTCCGAAGCTAGATAAAAATACTAAGATTACTAAAGAAGGTGCATCTACTCTGGCAGGGAAAAATGGGTACAAAGTTGTTTATACGGCTAAGGATGGGAATTTGGAGTTGAAAAAGATGGAGGTTTGGACGCTGAAAAATTACAAGGCTTATTCAATTACTTATGTGGCGGAAGCGGGGAAGTATGAGAAGTTTTTGCCGATTGTGGACAAGGTGATTAAGTCGCTGGAAGTTCAAGACACGAAATAAATTTATTGAGGCAGTTGTCAGATTATGGTGACAGTATCAATCAAAGACGAATATGTTGAAGTGTTGAGTGCTTTGGGTGATTTGCAGACGGCTATGGATTTGGCAATTCAACGCTATACCATCGAGCAGATTACAGGGAAAGTTGCTGAACTTCGGCAAAGAAATGCTCAGTATCAAGCTAAATATGGCATGGATTATCTCACTTTTAACCAGCGAGTCTCTGAAGATGAAGTTTTTATCATAAATCTTGAATCTAAGATTAATAATTTGTGGGAAATTGATTTGGCAGATTGGGAATTTTGCTATAAGGGGATAGGAGATTGGACGCGCAAGTTACAGAATATTTTGCTGATGTAATTGCCCTTGCTCAAGCTACTTTTGAAGGGGTAAAGTACGTTAATGATGTGACACCATTAAGGGCTATTTTGCGGCTTGAGGCTAAATATGGGATTTATCGGGTGTTGATTACAGAGTTGTTCAGCGATGAAGTGCGGAAATATCGGTATTATGTCTTAGAGGGCGATCGTGTAGAAGCTGGTTTTGACAATAGCCCTGACCCCCGTGCTATTCGGCTCAAGTATGGTAAGATTGGGGCAGAATATGCAGGTGAAAATGTTCCTCACTTGCATTTAGAAAATAAAAAGGAGTTAGTGTTAACGGAAGAGATTGTATTTGCCGATTTTGTGGATTGGTTGAGAATCAATATTTCAGATTGAAGGTAATCAGGTCATTATTTATGAACCCCCAGTCTGGAACCAAATCACCCTTGGATCGTAAACCGCAAGTTACTCTAACAGAACTCCAGCAAAAAATTGATGCTGGGATTAAAATTGCTATTGCTAAAGCCATAGAAAAACACCGCAAATTAGGGCAATCAATTAGCATTTGGCAGGATGGCAAAGTAATTACTTTAACTGCCGATCAAATTCCTCCCCTGAAATTAGATAATGAATATTCTCAAAGTCCCCCTTCTTAAGGGGGATTTAGGGGGATCTGGCCTCGGATGAAAGCGAGATTTGTCAACGGTTCCAGGCTTAAGTTGACACCTATGTGCCTGGGTGCCCTCGCTCAACCTGAAATCTGCGCTACATAAGAATGACTAGCGCACAGTCAAATTGTACCTACCGCGCCCTCCTTTTTTATAAGCGTTGACAAGTACGCGATAGGTGGGTGCCGCTGGCGGGTAAGGTGAGGGTAACGGCAGAATTGGAGTTTGATTTGCTGATGTCGTCATTTTCGGCCAGCAGTTTTCCTTGAGGGTCAAAGATGGCCACATAGGTATCAAAATCACTACTTTCTACGGTAATAGTTACTGATTGACCAGCGCGGCCTCTAAAGGTATGTTGCTCGAACAGACTCCCATTAGAGGGAAGGGCAGAGGATTTACCAGGTATTAATGAGCTATTCGTGATTAGTCGCTGGCTGTTTGGGTAGTTGTTATAGTTTATCGAAGTCTCCTAAGTAGGTTAAGGACTTTTTGATAGTTATCTCTATCTCCTTGTCGCTGAAATAAGTCTGCTGCTTTTTGATAGTCTTGAATTGCTCCTTGCTTCTCTCCTAAATTATCGCGGGCAATACCCCGGTTGCCGTAGGCATAGGCAAGGTTAGGATTAATTCGCAAAGCTTCGTTGTAATCGGCAATCGCACCCTGATAATCTCCTAAATCATTGCGGGGACGTCCGCGGTTGTTGTAGGCTTCGGCAAAGTTAGGATTAATTCGCAAAGCTTCGTTGCAATCGGCGATCGCACCCTGCTTGTCTCCTAAGTCTGATCGGGCAACACCCCGATTGTTGTAGGCTGTGGCTAAGTTGGGGTCAATTTTCAGGGCTTGGTTGTAATCTTGTATCGCACCCTGGTTGTCTCCTAACTGTGAGCGGGCATTACCCCGGTTGCTGTAGGCATCAGCATAATTGGGGTCAATTTTCAGGGCTTGGTTGAAATCTTGTATCGCACCATGTTTGTCTCCTAAGTCTGATCGGGCAGCACCCCGGTTGCTGTAGACATCAGCATCGTTGGGGTTAATTTTCACGGCTTGGTTGAAATCGGCGAGCGCACCCTGCTTGTCTCCTAAGCGTGAGCGGGCAACACCCCGATCGTTGTAAGCATCAGCATAATTAGGATTAAGCTGAATTGCTCGATCGTAAGCAGCGATAGCACCCTGCTTGTCTCCTTTCTGATCTTTTTCCCCACCCTGAATAAAGAAATCATCAGCTTTCGGCCCAGTCGCCACAGGAGCACTCGGAACCTTCACCCCCACATCCACCCTCGCCGAAGCCAACAATCTCAAACTCGTATTAATCGGAATCCCCAGATTAAAACCCGTCTTAGCAATTAGAATATTCTGATTAATATTGCTAGATTCCGCCGCCCTCGTATCCGCCCTCCCGTGAATTCCCACCACCTCGCCATTCTCATTCAACACCGGCCCGCCGCTCATTCCCGGCAGCGTATTGTTACTATAAACCAACGCATAACCATCTTCTAAAGGTCGAGAAGCATTAGCAGTAATCCGCCCATCCGTGAAATTATAAATCGACGTATTAATCGCCGCTGAAGTCTTCGGAAACCCTGCCACATAAGCCGCTTTCCCTTCCGTCGCTAAATCCGAATTACCAATTTTAGCAACTGTATAACTTTTACTGCTAGTAAACTCTACAACTGCCAAGTCAGCACTTGGCAGTTTTTTCACACTGCTATAATTGAGGGCATAGCGACTACCATCCGGCGTGACAATCTCATATTTAGCTTGAGGATCTTTGAAAACGTGACGCGCACTGAGAACCGTGTAAGTGTTGCCCTCTCGCTTGATAATTACTCCCGAACCCGGTTCTTTACTATCAATTAGTACAGTAATTGATTTGGCAATTTGACCGACTTGATCCGCCGACATGGCGTAAACTGCAGGCAGTTGGGCGATGACAATGGTTGCAGTTACACCAATTAATGCTGCTGGTAGTCCGTGATGGAATTTCATAAATTTAGTTTGAAATAGAGTGTTTTTTTTGCTGTAAATAAATCAAGAATTAGGCATCAAGGCCCAAGAATACTGTTCACTTAAGCCTGATCCCCCCTAGCCCCCCTTAAGAAGGGGGGGACAAGAAAGCTCTTAAAGTCCCCCTTCTTAAGGGGGATTTAGGGGGATCTCCGGGTGATACAAACTTAAGTGAACCCTATTGGACTTAAACGAAAGTTTTGGGGGGAAACCCGGTTTCTCACCACCCATGAATTAAGGAGAAATAGGAGAAACATTATCCTCAACAGGTGCCTCATCTAAATATCTATCCACATCAATAGAACCAGACCCAGTTTCAGATAAAATATATCCATTCGCCAACCCGCGACGATCCATTAATCTTTTCAACGTAGCATCAGCATCGCTTCCCCGCTTGAGAGTGAATAACAAAGTCCTATTCGTACAAGCATCATCTTTATTAATAGCAGCACAAACCACTGATTCTCCGTTCATCCTCCCAGTGTTTATATATTTGAGAGTACCGTTATCGTAGTTTCGCTGAAATCTTTTAGATACTTCTTGGCAGCGTCTTTGTGCAGTCCACGGCGGCGGAAAATAGTTATTAGAAACCCAGCGAACCATCGGCACATTGCCCCTCGGAGTACGGGCCAAGGTAACAGGCTGTCTGTTGAGAACACCGCAGAAAAAGCTATTGTTTCCCGCATGGCTGGGTTGAGAAAATATCGCACTTGTACTGATCGAGACAACTAAGCCTGTCAGCATTCCAGTCAAAACTTTGGACTTCGTAGTAATGCCCATATTTCTAAAATCTCACAGAGCGATTAGCTTTGAATTTATTAACGATTGATAATTTTAATAAATTATCTCACAGTTGAGCTAGATTTGCAACATCGAATTTATGGTAATTCTTGATTTGATAAGATTTCGAGTAATTTGCACAGTCGGGCCTTGTCTGGGAGCATCTAAGTTTTGCTTTAAAAGTGATGGTGAGGTTGACTTTTGAGGTAATTGTTAATCTCCTGTAATCTTGCTCCCCCCCTTAGCAAGGGGGGGCTGGGGGGGGGTAAAACACCTAATACTCTCAGCGATTTAATCCCATCTACAATCTTGCCCCCCCCTTAGCAAGGGGGGGCTGGCAGGGTGGATTAATTGTCAGGGGGGAATGTATGATAGAAGAGGCAATCAAGTCTGCCCTGGATGGGTAGATTATAATTATGGAGTGCATCAGAAATGAATTTAATTGAAGCAATTAAGGCTGTTCCAGATCATCGACATCCGAGAGGGATTAGACATGAACTTTGGCTGATACTAACAATAATTTTGTTGGGTAGTTGCACCGGATATTGGGGGTATAAGCCCTTGGTAGAATTTACCAAAAATCATCGAAAGACCCTCATAAAATTATTCAGCCTACCAACCAATGTTCGATTCCCATCAGACTCAACATTTAGAAATATAATTCAATCATTAGATTTTGAGATATTAGCCGTTCTTTTTAATGTATGGTCTCAAGAGGCTTTGTCAATAGACGAAGGAGAATTGATGGCAATGGACGGAAAAGGTATTAAAAGTACCTTAACAGGTGGCAACAGCTCTTACCAAAACTTTGTCACTATGGTTTCGGTTTATAGTCATCATCATGGATGGGTGGTGAGACATCAAGTTATGGAAAATAAACAGAAAAGTGAAGTCGAAGTCGTACAGGAGCTAGTTCAAGAACTCTCCGGCAATAAAGTAGTAATTACCCTCGATGCACTACATTGTCAAAAAAAAACGCTAGCCTTAATTATTAATTGTGGCAATGACTATATAGTTACGCTCAAAAAGAATCAATTAAATCTGTTTAAAGCGGCTAAAAAATTAGTGAGTTCTGCCGTGGCGACTGACGAACATGAAGTCTCTGAATCGGTACATGGGCGAACCACAACTCGCCACACCAAGATTTATCCAATTCCACCTGAATTATTACCCCTTTGGGCTGGTCCAAAACATATAATTGTGGTCAGGAGATATGGAACCAGATGGGAGGGAAAAAAAAGTCGTCGTCATCTGGTTAATTTCGATGAAATACACTATTATTTAAGTAGTCTGGATTGGTCAGCGAGTCAATTTGCCGAGGCTATTCGTGGTCACTGGTTGATTGAGAATCGACTGCATTGGGTGAAAGATGTGACGTTAAACGAGGATAACGATATTCGTTGCGGTGGCAACGCACCTGCCAATTGGGCAATGGTTAGACAATTTTTAGTGTCATTGGCTCGAATGAAAGGTACTCATACTTTTCCGGAAGCTTTAAGATTAATGGCTAATCAAATAGAAGATTTGAGTGAGTTACTTTTTGATTTATCTAGTCAAGATAAACCTGTTAAATCCTTCGCATAATGTCCGCCAATAGCCTTCATAGCCTTGATTTGGCTTCTCGACAATTAATCCACCCTGCTTACTAAGGGTGGAGTTGGGGGGGTAATATCTAGCGCTACTTTATGAAATTGGTATAAATCCCATCAATCGCCTATCTTTAAAAAAAGAGTAGCGCGAAACAGGAAAAACAATTATTTTTGAAGTTGACCCTGTTGCCAATTACCTTCTAGCTTAGTTCCATCTGCATAAATGTAGGAACCTTGACCGT
>NZ_JAUBVR010000127.1:0-8799 GCF_036705955.1 Microcoleus sp. A6-C6
CTGGCTTTTCGCTCATCTGACTACATTACCATATTTTTCGGCTCTCAATCAACTATTTTTTACCTGAATCCTTACATCTCAACTTCTTCGCCTCTCATCGCCGCTTCGATTAATTCCAGAAGCTTTTCTTTTGCCTCAACAACATCTACTTGATACATAACTCGTGCCTCATTACTATCAATTTCCAACATCACTATTCTAACTCAATACGATAAATCCTCTTCCTCCAAATCAACAGCCTGCACTTCCAGATCATCAGAATCATCAGACTCCAACTGAGTCGGTGTAGCCGGAATCGCTGCAATTATTGCATCAATTACCTTCCCCACTGGAATAATTTCTATCCCTAATTCTGGTACGGATTGATTCTTAGGAATAATCGCCCTTTTGAAACCCAATTTCGCCGCCTCCCTCAGTCGTAACTCTAATTGGGAGACTGGCCGCACCTGTCCTCCCAAACCAACTTCTCCGAGCAAAACTGTGCGCGCATCAATTACCCGATCGCGAAAACTGGCCACAATTGCGATCGCAACTGCCAAATCCGACGCCGGTTCCTCCACCTTCAGCCCGCCCACCGACGCCAAAATCACATCTAACTTAGATAAAGGAATGCCCACCCTTTTCTCCAAAACAGCTAAAATTTGCTGCAATCTACCATTATCCACACCCGTAGTAGTGCGACGCGGCGCACCAAAACTCGCAGGGCTGACTAACGCCTGAATCTCCACTAAAATTGGTCTAGTTCCCTCACAAGCAACCGTTGTCGAAGTACCAGGCGAAAATTCATCTTTATTGCCCAAAAACAACTCCGACGGATTATCTACTTCTCGCAAACCGTTTGCTACCATTTCAAAAACACCGATTTCATGAGTAGCGCCAAAACGGTTTTTCATCGATCGCAAAAGCCGATGAGAAGCAAAGCGATCGCCCTCAAAATAAAGTACAGTATCTACTAAATGTTCTAAAACCCGTGGGCCCGCCAAAGATCCATCCTTAGTAACATGACCAACCAGAAATAAAGTAATATTTTCCCTTTTCGCAACCTGCATCAAAGCAGACGTACATTCCCGCACCTGAGCCACAGAACCAGGAGCCGATGTTAATTTAGCAAAATAAATAGTTTGAATGCTATCAATCACTGCCACATTCGGTTTCAGCGCTTCCAACTCCCGCAAAACAACGTCTAAATCCGTCTCTGGAAGCAAATAGAAATTCTCCGCTGAATTGTCCTCACAATCGGTTTTAGCTTCCCCATTACTATCAGATTTCTGTCCATCGTTGCTTGACAAATTAACCGGATTAGCCACGCCCAAACGTTGCGATCGCAATTTCACTTGCTGGCCAGACTCCTCCGCACTAACATAGAGTATTCTATCCTTGCGAGCCAACATATTCGCCATCTGCAATAGCAGCGTCGATTTCCCGATTCCCGGTTCCCCACCAATCAACACCAGCGAGCCCGGAACAATCCCACCTCCCAAAACTCGATCGAGTTCCCCGTAACCAGAAGGCCAGCGAGACTGAGTTTGGTCGGAAATCTGCGATAATCTAAAAGATACTTTCGGCTGACCCTTCGACTTATCAGGAGGCGAACCGTGCAGTCCCTTAGTTGTCACCCCAGTCAAACCAGCCCGCGACCCACCCGAACTATGTGGTTCTAACTGCTCGTCAAAACAATCCCACTTATGACAGCTAGGGCATCTGCCAAAATATTGTGGTGAATCATACCCGCATTCCCGGCAAATATATTGTATTCGAGGTTTAGGCATTGTTTACAGATATGATAAATAGTCAACCTTAACATTTTAAAAAGTCGGAGTTAAAGCAATTATCAAGCTTTCAGACCGATCGCCACAGACCAATGAGTTTGTGTCTTCTATGATAGGGTAAAAAAAAATAACATTATCTGAAATGTAACTTAAGGAGTGCTCGGTAAATTGGAAAATCATAAAGAAAAAATTCTGGTAGTCGATGACGAAGCCAGTATCCGGCGCATTCTGGAGACTCGCCTTTCCATGATTGGCTACGATGTCGTCACCGCTGCTGACGGCGAAGAAGCTCTCGAAACATTTCGCAACACCGAACCCGACTTAGTAGTTTTGGACGTGATGATGCCAAAGCTCGACGGTTACGGTGTTTGTCAGGAGTTGCGCAAAGAATCAGACGTGCCCATCATCATGCTAACCGCTTTGGGAGACGTAGCCGATCGCATCACCGGTTTAGAATTGGGCGCCGACGATTACGTCGTCAAACCTTTCTCACCCAAAGAACTAGAAGCCCGCATCCGTTCGGTACTACGGAGGGTTGACAAAAACGGCTCTTCGGGGATTCCCAGTTCTGGAGTCATCCACGTCACCAATATTAGGATTGACACCAACAAGCGCCAAGTTTACAAAGGCGACGAACGAATTCGGCTCACGGGCATGGAATTCAGCTTGTTAGAACTGCTTGTCAGCCGTTCTGGAGAGCCTTTTTCGCGATCGGAAATTTTGCAGGAAGTGTGGGGATACACGCCCGAACGCCACGTAGACACCCGCGTTGTGGACGTTCACATCTCCCGGCTGAGGGCAAAGTTGGAAGACGACCCCAGCAATCCTGAATTAATTCTCACCGCCCGCGGTACCGGCTATCTCTTCCAGCGAATTGTCGAAATTGGGGAAGTCGGTTGACAGTTGACAATTGACAGTTGACAGTTGGCAGTTGGCAGTTGACAGTTGACAGTTGACAGTTGACAGTTGACAGTTGGCAGTTGGCAGTTGACAGTTGGCAGTTGACAGTTGTTAATTACCAACTACCAATTTATAGAACTTAAGCACGGGTGTCCAGAAACCGGGTTTTTCAACCAAAATACTTGGTTAAAACCCTCAATTTCGATAAAAAACCTGGTTTCTTGGTCAGGGAGTGCGTCAAAGCCTAAATGACAACGGACAACGGACAACGGACAACGGACAACGGACAACGGACAACGGACAACTGTCAACTGTCAACTATCAACTGACTCATGACAAAATCTGACCCAAATAAAGTTTTGCGGCAATTGCCCTTAGTGGCGGGAGGGTTAGCAGGTACGCTGCTGATGGTCAACCGCTTACTCACAGAGCAAGTTACAGACTCTCAAGCTCGATCGGACGTTTTGGGAGTAATTATCAGCGCCCTGCTGATTTTAACAGGTTTGTTGTGGCAACAGGTGCAAGCGCGATCGCCCGATTCAGTACAGCTTATCGGCTCTGAAGGCTTCGAGTTTGCGCCAGATTTACCAGAGGCCGTCAAGCTAGAATTAGCCTGGGCCTCACGTTTGCTCTTGACAAATACAGCCACAAGGGCGATCGTCATTGTATATCAAGGAAAAGTCCTCTTGAGGCGCGGCATCTTAGGCATCAATCCCGAAGTCAATCCAGGGCCAATATTGCAGCGAGTGCTCGACAAAAACAAACCAGTTTATTTAGTAAAGCTCGATATTTATCCAGGGCGAATCGAATTCGACTATTTGCCAGAAAATACCCAAGGAGTGATCTGTCAGCCGATTGGCACTCAAGGCGTGTTAATCTTAGGTGCTAACGCGCCCCGCAGCTACACAAAACAAGATGAAAATTGGGTTGAAGGCATTGCGGAAAAACTAGAAAACACCATCAGTCAATTTTAGATTTTAGATTTTAGATCCTAGCGTACTGCTAGACGCACCTTCGGCTAGAGGCATTTAAATTGGATATTCGGGGCGGGCTCTCCTGCCCACCCCACAAGACTTTGATTATTTCTTGACACACAATTTAAAAGCAGAACAGCTTACGAACCAGACCAGAATCAACTAAAAATCAATGGTTAAAGGAGCTCTCGGAAACGGAATTACATCGCGAATATTCCCCATTCCCGTAATGAATTGCACCAACCGTTCAAACCCCAAACCAAAGCCAGCATGAGGCACAGTACCGTAGCGGCGCAAATCCAAATACCACCACAACTCCTCCTTATTCATGCCTTGAGCTTCCATGCGCCGCTCCAACACATCTAGCCGTTCTTCCCGCTGGGAACCGCCGATAATTTCCCCAATATTCGGAGCCAAAACATCCATTGCTCGCACGGTTTTCTCGTCTTCATTTAAACGCATATAAAATGCTTTAATCCCGACTGGATAATCGCTAACAATTGTAGGCTTCTTAAACAAATCCTCAGCCAAATAGCGCTCGTGTTCCGACTGTAAATCTAAGCCCCAGCTTACCGGGAAGTCAAACTTTTTGTCAGCTTTTTCCAAAAGTGCGATCGCCTCCGTGTAAGTAATCCGCTCAAACTGATTGTTAATAATATTTTCAGCAGTCGCCAAAACCGTCTTATCAATCCGCTCGTTAAAAAACTCCATATCCTCCGGGCAATGCTCCAAAACGTACTTAAAAATGTACTTTAAAAAAGCTTCAGCCAAATCCATATCACCCTGCAAATCGCAGAAAGCCATCTCCGGTTCAATCATCCAAAACTCAGCCAAATGCCGCGAAGTATTAGAATTTTCTGCTCGAAAAGTCGGGCCAAAAGTGTAAACGTTGCCGAAAGCCATCGCCATAACTTCCGCTTCCAACTGACCGCTAACTGTTAAATAAGCGCGCTTTCCAAAAAAGTCTTTAGAATAATCAACTTCTTGCGAATCTGTGCGCGGCACATTCTTTAAATCAAAGTTGGTAACGGCGAACATTTCCCCCGCACCTTCACAGTCGCTAGCAGCAAGAATCGGAGTGTGAACCCACAAAAAACCACGTTCTTGAAAAAATTGGTGTACCGCCGCCGAACAAGCATTGCGGACTCTAAATACAGCGCCGTGGGTATTTGTACGCGGCCGCAAGTGGGCGATTGTCCGTAAAAATTCCAAGGAATGCCGCTTTTTTTGCAACGGATAAGTTTGCGGGTCTGCTTCGCCGTAAACTTGTACTTGTGAGGCTTTTAATTCAATTCGCTGTCCCTTCGCCGGTGACGCTACCAGCACGCCAGACACTTCTAAAGATGCACCTGTATTTAGTTGTTTGAGTATATTTTCAAAATTGGGCAAATCGGCATTGATAACTACTTGCAAATTAGCCATCGCCGAACCATCGTTGACTTCGACAAAAGCAAATTCTTTCAATTCGCGCTTAGTACGAACCCAGCCTTGAACTGTTACAGTTTGATCGGGTTCACCGCCCCGCAAAATTGCTGCAATTCGTTGATTAGTCATATCCACTCCCGTTTATTTAATATTATTTTGCACTATATCTCTGTTTGCTCTTCCTCTGCGCCCTCTGCGCCCTCTGCGGTAAAAAAATCAAAAACTATCCCGCATAGGATTTCAACATCCAACCCAGCAAAATGCCGAGTCCCCCAAAGCGAACAGCTTGCCAAAAAGGTTGTTTTATGCTTGCCCAAGAAAACAGACTGCTTTCTAAATTTAACTCGATCGTTTCCAATTCTTGCTCAATTTCCCGCAATTCTTTCTTGAGTTGCGGTAGGGGATTTTGGCGCAGAGAGTGGCGCACATCTTCCCGCAGGTGGCCGAGTGTGGCTTGGCGCTGTCGATCGCACTGAATCTGAGTGTAACGCTCTTTGACTGCCGCGAGCGATCGCTCCACCGCTTCTAGCGCCTGTACAAACTCGTTTTCTTGCTCTTGGTGATTTAACTCTGACGGCTGTTGAGGCATTTCGATCTGTAAACCTGACAATACTTAAAAAAAACAGATTCCCAATTAACTTGTTATTATATGCAGTATATTTTTTCAATTGAGAAACCGCAGCCAAATAGCTATAATTCCACCTATGCTTGAAACTACACAAACCACCCAAACTGTCAACCTCAACGAGCTCAGTACAGTAGAACTGGCTCAAGCCCTAGCAGCCCGCCTCGCCATTTCCGAAAAAGATTGGCATCGCCTCAAAGCTAACCGTTCCGCGCGGGCCGGAGAGCAAGCTGCGGCAGCTTTGGTCTTTTTGCTGAAAAATCAGCCCGAAGAAGCTCTCCCGCGCTTAAACCAAGCAGCAGGATGGCTGGATCGATCGATCTCCGCACCTCCGTGCCCCACTCACGGCAAATAATTTTGAGTATTGAGCTAAATATTTGATTAGTGTCCCAAAACTCAAACAATCGCGCCGCTCGATCGAGCAGCGCGATTGCGAGCCAAAAAAGATTTATACTTTTTTCACTCAAAACTCACATTTTGCATTATCATCTACTATCAATAGCCAGATTTTCAAAATTTTCCATGCCCGGTTCAGCGGGGAAATGAAAAAATTTGCAGGTCTAGCTGAGCTGAAAAATGATGCCAAATATCAGTTCTAGCGCAAGCGAGGCAGTCGGTAACGAGTGGGAATCTCTTTGCACAGCCGTAACTCTGTACCTTGAGAATTCCAGTCTACCCGATCGAATAGTTGGTAAAGAATAAACAGTCCCCTACCACATTCCTGTTCAACATGGGGGAGTGCAGAGTTGTCTGCAAAATCACTATCGCAATTATCGGTATCAAGGTCGCAACCGCAAGGGGCCTTAAAGCCACAACCTTCATCCGATATCACCCACCAATATTCGTTTTGGACGATCGAAAAACGGACTCCAACAGTTTTACTGGGGTCTAACTTATTTCCATGCTTAGCAGCATTTACCAATGCTTCTTGAAGCCCCAACCGTAATTCCGCTTGCCAGTAAGCTGGAACCTCTGCTAGGAGCAGATCCAAAATAGGACAAAGGTAGAGGGTAGAAGCGAAGCTAATCGTAATCCAATTGCGTCCGACGACCGGACGGGCTGAAATAGCAATCACTCAGAAAACTCCCTAACTTTCAGGTGGATAAACTTCACACCCTGCATAGTTGGCTCCCTAGTATTCAAAATGCTAATTAATTGAGCGGCGCAGCTCTACTTCTATCTTAGAGTATTAAAGCCGTTAATCAAAGCAAAGAACGTCACAAAATATTCTGCGATTCTCAGAAACTTTTGCCGAGAACCACCAGTAATTTTACTGATAACTTCTACCCGCAGCCAGATTTTTGATGTCGGCTTTTGCCACGGCAGCGAAGCTGTGCTCGCTGCATCCCCAGCCGTCAACACCTATCTTACCAAACGATCCCCACCTTGAAAAGATCGGAAAACCCTCCAAAAAAGTCGATCCCTTGACTCCTTGCCAATGGGTATCGGCTGTCGCAACCCCAGATGAGGCCCGATCGCCCAGAACTTCTACTTGTCCCCAAATATCACAATTGTCATACCTAGGTATGTTGCAGCCGAAACCAGATATATTTCCTAAATGCCGATCGCGGCACTGATTCCTTACTACTGCGACTCTCATTAAACGCAATATTCGTTACAAAACTTATTGCGCCTGAGTAGGCGATCGCACTCGCCCAACTCGCCAAAATTGACGTATCCCTTGCTGGCTAAACCCCAGGCTGTTGGCAAAACTTGATAAATCTGAACGTCGCGATACAATAGTTAAAGTAAATACTTATTTCTTTACATCATGCAAACAACCCCAGCCATCACCGCAGCCCCTATCGCTGGTACATACTGGCAATGGCGGGGCCATTCAGTGTACTATGTGCGATCTAGCGATCGACATCCAGAACGCCCTCCACTGCTGTTAATTCACGGTTTTGGAGCATCCACAGACCACTGGCGCAAAAATATCAGCGGGCTGAGCAAAGAATTTGAAGTGTGGGCGATCGACCTGATCGGATTTGGGCGATCGGCAAAACCCGAAATCCAATACAGCGGCGAGCTCTGGCGCGACCAACTCCACGACTTCATCACCAACATCATCGGCCGGCCCGCCGTATTAGCCGGCAACTCCCTCGGAGGCTACGCCGCCTTGTGTGTCGCAGCCCAGCGTCCCGAATCAGCCGCCGGACTGATCTTAATCAATAGCGCCGGCCCCTTCACCGAAACTCAGCCCGCACCCGAAGCCCCGCCCTTGCAAAAAGCCATATCTGCGGTAGCTAAAACCTTATTTCAGCAAGATTGGGCAAGTTTTCTGCTGTTCCAATACGTGCGCCAGCGATCGACTATTCGGAAAACCCTACAAAAAGTTTATCTCGACCAAAGCGCCGTCACAGACCAATTAGTAGAGGAAATTTACCAACCATCCTGCGATTCCGGTGCACCGAAAGTATTCGCCTCTGTATTCCGAACACCCCAAGGCGAAAAAAATGACGTATTGCTGAGTCAATTAACCTGCGGGTTGCTAATGCTGTGGGGAGAGGGCGATCCGTGGATGAATTCCACCAACAGAAGCGCCAAATTCCGCCAACATTATCCCCAGTTGACCGAACACTTTATCAAAGCTGGTCACTGTCCCCACGACGAAGTACCAGAACAGATCAATGAACTGATTCGTGGATGGATAATTGACCAATAGTCGATCGGCATCAACTCTGTTAATCCCGTTAATCTGCCGATCGAACTCCTCAAATCCAAAAACAAGGCAACCTATTGGGGCTGCCTTGTTTGTTGCATGAAAAATGCAATTTGTCAATAGGAAAAAGCTACTATTTTTTCCGTTTAGCGTTATCTAACCGTCTGCGATCGCGCCACTCAATCGCCGTCAAATACGCGACGCCGCCAGTCACGGTAATCAGCAGCACAAACGCTACCAAAACCAGAAAATTAGCAATAGAAAATTCCACAACCCCTCCTGCAAACTTAGACTTTATATTATGCGCGATCGCACAACCGCAATCAAATGAGTTGGGAGTGAAGAATGCAAGTCCTCGCTACAAACCTGTTGACACTCCCCAGCTATCAAGGCGAGGGGATTCTTTGTTCACAGAGCCGACTTGCTGAGGCAGGATTTCTCCAA
>NZ_JAUBVR010000181.1:0-1539 GCF_036705955.1 Microcoleus sp. A6-C6
GTCAATTACCCATCATCAATCGGAGTACCGATATGATGAGGGCTTGTGTCTACGCTCCACCGCAATCCTGAAAACCTTTGCAGGATATCAGCTTTGGTTTCATTGCGCGACACATCAGGGGATACTGACAAGCTCCCCGTACTCGTCCAGTCTTGCCGGACGAGCAACGTTCTCATTGCAATATTTCTGCTTCCCACCAAATCAGCGTGTAATTCATGCCCACAACATTCACAACGAAACATTAGCCCCTTGTTCGGTCGATTAGCCTTCGAGGTATGTCCACACTTAGGACAACTCTGAGAAGTATAATGTGCTGGTACTTTAGTTGCTAGGCTGCCAACCAAATTAGCTTTATAATCGATATAGCCGTGCAATTCGGCAAATGACCATTTAGCTTTGTTTCGATTAGCTTGGCGCTGTTTCTTGCTTGCCGAATTGCCAGACTTGGATTTTGTTCTGTCACGGATTCCGGTCAAGTCCTCCAATCCAATCAAGCTAACCGGCTTGGCAATTTCTTTGCTGATTTGGTGATTCACATCAGCGATAAACCGTCTCTCCCGTCCCGACAATGCGATTAATCGTCGCTTCGCAGAACGGGTGTCTTTACGCTGTAGACTCCTTCGAGTCTTTTGATATTGATTGGCCTTGTGCCGAGATGCTTTCCCAGAGTAGAAGGTAGACTTATTACTTAAATCCGTTTCTACTGCCAGATACCTCATTCCCACATCTACACCGGAAATTCGGGTGATACTTGTTGGGTTAATTTCTGGCAGTTCAATTTCAAGACTTACCATTAAATAGTAAGTCTTGGAAGAACGCTGGTAGAGAATCTTTGCTGCACCAATATTAGGACAGACCTTGATCAAGTCTAAATGCTTGTTCCAACCTTCATAAGGCACAACAATACGACCATTTAGCGTTCCAATACTGACTTGTTGGTCAGATTTGAACCTGTAGTCTCGCTGATAATTCAAAGTTACAGTCCGAGATGCGTATTTTGGAGCTTGATCAAACCCTTTAAAGCGCTTCTTGGTGTATCCCTTTTTAATAGCTTCGTTGTTCTGCTTAACTTTTGTTGTTAAAGATTTAAAGGTTGCAGCCACTTGTCTAGGAACGTTACACGCCATCTGTGCGCCTAATTTAAACTCGGAGCGCAGGTGGTTGTAAACGAGTTTTTGCAACTTAGTACCATTACTCGAACTGCTGTCGCCGAAAGCGACCATAGCAGTATAATTCAAGGCATCACGATAAGCCAACGCAGTATCGCGCACCGCCAACTTCTGTTCGGCGGTGAGATTCAGCTTTAACTTGGCGGTGATAACTTGGTTCATGGTTTCACTAGGTTGTGAGATGAGTATAACTCGTGAAACTATCAGATAACTACCTTGTTACAAATCTTGTTCGTTCACTCATGCACCGCGCTAGCAGTCGAACGTTACGCTGATCGATTTAATATGCGGTACAATCGCAAGCCTCACCCGCATTCATCCCGCCACCAACCGAGGCGGTATGGTGGGGGAATCCTGCTGTTCTAGTTGA
>NZ_JAUBVR010000128.1:0-8683 GCF_036705955.1 Microcoleus sp. A6-C6
ATTTGGTATTTTATCCATCATTACAACTATGTTTTGAGCCAATGAATATCTAATCACTACATATTTATCACTACCAGTGATTTATCCCAAGGAAAATCAATCAAAATAGAATTTGTTGAAAGTGTTTGCCTGACTCTGGAATTACAGCCATTAGCCAACGATCGCATTAGCTGTAATTTCAAAAAGTTTGGATATCTATCTCCAAACGAGTTTACCCTAAAATCCCAAAATCAACACTTTCAACTGCATCAAACTCAAGTTATTACAGAGTTAAAAGAATTTGTCGAACAACTAATGCAAATGGCCGTCAATGGTGGCTACATCACTCCCGAAGAAAAGCAAGAATTCCTGATGCCACTCCGCACAATTGCGCCTGCTTCGGCTATTTCCTCATAAAGGCGATCGCCCTTTTCATCCCGTCTCAGAAAAAGAGCGATCCTCTTCGAGGGCTTCGCCAACGCCAGAATCACAGATTACCGACAACTACCGACTAATTCTCGCCATCACCCTCAAAAGTTTCCTCAAATCCAGCTAAAAAGTCATCCAAAGCCACGGAGGCGATCGCCAAATTAATACTATCAGCATCTTCCCATCCCCACGTATTCACACCAACCACTTGACCGGCCATATTAATCAATGGCCCGCCCGAATTTCCTGGATTAATCGCCGCATCAGTTTGCAACACCTTCACCTCGGCAACCTCATCTTCATCATCCTCGCCCACCTCATACTCTTCCGGTTCGCGAATTGCACTAATAATACCTTGAGTTACAGTTGAGGAAAACTGCCCCAAAGGATTGCCCACAGCAATTACCCGATCGCCCACTTTCACATCAAAAGATAACTCTAAAGGAGGATATTCTTCGGGAGATTCTACTTGTTCCCCTGTTTCCGGATCGATCATAAAACCAGTAATCAAAAGCAATGCTAAATCCTCTTCCGCATTGCCAGTAAATACCACCTCTGCCATTCTCAACTTTCCGTCATTAGTTTCAACTAAAACCTGTTCGACTTCATTTTCTTCGTAGAAATAATCTTCATCGGCAATATCTTCGACAACGTGATAGTTAGTGACAATTATGTCAGGGGAAACAAAAAAGCCGCTACCGGAAGAAATTTCTTCTCCTGTCTCCCAATCCATCACGTAAACTGAAACTACGGAGGGCAAGACTTGCTCGACGACATCGGAAAAGTTTCCCGTCTGGGTTTTAAACTCTTTCAATTGCTGCTGCAAAGCTTTCTGATCGGCCTGCATTTTGCGATAAAGTTGCTGAACTTTTGCCAATCCTAGCTTTAATTGAGTTTCGCTCATATTTTACCTTTCCCTGAAATTAGGTTGCTGATTTATTTGGGATGTTTGATTGTAGATTTTGGATTGGTATATTGACAATTATAGGGCTGATGTAAAGGAACCCGGTTTCTACTAAAAATCCTGGGCTTTACACCCTGGCATCCATCCATAAACCGGGTTTCTCAACACCGTGCGGAGCGTCCTAAATTAGTCAGATATAGCCTTTCTCAGAAAGATGAGGTAATATCCGGCATAGGGCATAGGGCATAGGGCATAGGGCATAGGGCATAGGGCATAGGGCTATTCTCACTTTTTTGAGAACCACTATATTTGTGAAATCGGCAATTTTATTGAAAATTACCATCTAAAATCTACAATCAGACTGCTATTGTACCTGTCAAAACAAAAGCGAACCGCCAATTATTTTTATTTAACAAAAGGCGATATCTCGCGTCTAAAAGCATTGAGAAATTAATGCCGATCGCATTTATGAACCGCGTTGAACTTCGATAAAAATTTCCTCCAAAATTGCACTCGCTCCCTGTTCGCGCAGGCGGTGGGCGAGGTCAATTCCCAGCATTTCAGCAGTATCTGCTGTGCCGGAAACAGTATCTTTGACGAATCGCTTGCCGTCGAGACTCG
Source organism: Microcoleus sp. A6-C6 (assembly GCF_036705955.1). Lineage (NCBI taxonomy): Bacteria > Bacillati > Cyanobacteriota > Cyanophyceae > Oscillatoriales > Microcoleaceae > Microcoleus > Microcoleus sp. A6-C6. Next base: position 1,934 of record NZ_JAUBVR010000128.1, read on the forward strand.
ATACCATTCCGGTTAAGGTTAATTGACCGTTTTCTATTTTGGTATTTACGCCGATTGGTACTTGACAGCCGCCTTCTAATTCCCGCAAAAATGCGCGTTCGGCATAACATCTTTGGGCGGTTTCCGAGTGTTCGAGAGCTTTGATCACTGCCATGATTTCGGTGTCCCCGGCGCGGCATTCGATGCCCAAAGCACCTTGTCCGACGGCGTGAAGGGAGATTTCGGGAGAGATAATTTGGTGGATGCGATCGCCCATTCCCAATCTTTCGAGTCCTGCAACTGCTAAAATAATCGCGTCGTAACCGCCATCATCTAATTTAGCGAGTCGAGTATTGAGATTGCCGCGAATATCTTTGAATTCAAAATGAGGGAAATGGTGCCGCAGTTGAGCCAGTCGGCGCAGCGAAGAAGTACCGATTACTGCATTTTCTGGGAGGGTGTCGAGTTGCTTGTCTTTGTGTTTGGAGTGTACAACCAGGGCATCAGCGGGATTTTCTCGTTCGGTGACGCATCCTAAGATTAAACCTTCAGGTAAATTGGTAGGCAAATCTTTGAGGGAATGAACGGCAAAGTCCGTTTCATTGTTGAGCATTCCCGTTTCTAATTCTTTGGTGAAAAGTCCTTTGTCGCCGATTTTAGCGAGGGCGACATCAAGAATTATGTCCCCTTGGGTGGACATGGTGTGGACTTCAAAAGTGTGTTCCGGGAAGTGTTTCTGTAGCTCTGCTTGCACCCAGTGGGTTTGGACGAGGGCGAGTTGGCTTTTGCGGGAACCGATGCGGACGGTTCGGGAGGGGGCAGATGTGGTTGGGGACATAAGATCGATCGCAGGATAGCTTGAAATGAGCCAGTATATTCACCTGATCTAGCGTACCGCAGGTGGGGACTTTAATTGCTGGTTGGGACAATTCGGGGGATAAAACTGAGCCGATCGACCTGGAGAGCGGAAGGCAGCCGACGGTGTATGATTTGCCTAGGGTCGATCGGGCTGAAGCTGGTTTAGCTGAAGAGTTTGCTCCCAGGTTGCAGGATTTGAGGAGAGAAATGTGGGAATGAGGGGGAAATAGCGATCGAACTTCTCAAGCCACCGAATAGCTTACCATAAAAATTAAATTTGTCAAATTACTAAAATCCTAAAACTATGAAAAGCGCTCTGGATGTAGCTCGTTACTTTTTATGTCGTGTCGATAGAGAAGCAGGCGATACTATTTCTCCTCTCAAACTGCAAAAACTCGTTTATTACGCACAAGCTTGGAGTTTAGTCTTTAGAGGCCAGCAGCTATTTTTTCAAGATATTGAAGCTTGGGTTTCCGGCCCCATTGTCCGCCATGTTTGGGATGAGTACAAAGCTTACAAATATACCGATATTCCCGCTCCTGATAATTTTGAGGGAGAATTTGAAGAAGATGAGATTGAGGTACTCGAAGAAGTTTGGAATGCTTATGGAGAATTAAGTGCTAAACATTTGGCAGAATTGACCCAATCTGAGACACCTTGGCTCAACGCCCGCCAGGGATTAGAACCTGCGGAAACATCAACTAAAATCATTTCCCACGAAGATATGAAAGCCTGCTATGCACCTTTGGTGGAGGCGTAAGTGGGTAAAAAAAGTCAAATACCAAAGCCACCTCAAAACAAGCAACAAAGAAGAATTCCAGAGCAAGCAACTCAGTTAAATCGACCAAGCAGTACAGATGACGAGCCTCCTAGCTTCAGATTCACTTATGCAGATAAAAATCGTTGGCTTCTATCTGACTGGACATCATCAGAAATCAATGACCTCATTGAAGGACTAAAGAAAATCGAGAAATATACTTGGGGTCAAATCAAAGGTCACGGCTCAAAAAAACGAGGTGAATCAGTGGGAACGGGTTATAAGTTGATTAACATTCATCCGACTTTGCCTGACAATATTCCTGAAGATGAGAGATTATCAGAAATGCGAATTGATGAGAAAAAATGGATATTTGGGTTTCGCGTTCAGTCTGTTTACTACATCATTTGGTTTGACCGCAATCATTCAGTTTGTCCCGAATAAAAATATTTGTTATAGATGTTAAAGTTATTATATAAATCAATACCGTGCTTCCTCCCTTAGCCTAATGACTGTTGCGCTCAGGGGTTCGCCCTTGACATTAATGGAGTTTCGGAATACTTTATGCCTAGCTAACCACTCCTCCTTGGATAGCGGCGGGACTACGCGAGCTACTACTTTGCCCTCCTGTACGATTGTCACTTCTTCTCCTTTCGTCACTTTTTCCAAGATAGCTTGCAGATTCTGCTTGGCTTCTTCAACGCTAATCGCAGGCATCTTATTAGTTTTTTTAGGTACAGTTTAATTGTACATCAACGAAAATCAAAAATCGAAAATGGTATTAACGTGGCCCTGCTTGGAGTGCAGAATTTACTATCCGAACAACATCTGACTGCCGTCCATTTTTGATACTTACTCGGTAAAGTACACCCAGCCTTTGCCACTCCACATAAGAAATGCAGTAATTACCGCAAGTCTGGAAATAAATTCCCCTCATTCCGCCCGCTAATTCAATGCTTCTATAAGTATCCCTCGGCAATTGCGAAGGAGGCGAAAACGGTTCATCTCTTTTCGCTTCGATTGTGCCGAAAGAACAAGCTCCGCCGCGGCAGCCTTTGCCTAAATACATTCCAACAATGTAACCGTGGGAGCCAGCTTGCACGTCAAAATCAAGTTGCTGAGTGTCAGATAAAGGAAGTATGATCGGCAGAAAAACAGGTACTCGTGTTTTGCCTTTGATTTGCTGAAAAATGTTACTTACAGGAAAACGAATATTAGCTTGATTTGTACCTGAATTGTTGGGAATTGGGGGAAATTTTTGGACAAAATTTCTCCACTGTACAACTCTAGTTTTAGCAACGTTCAAAGTAGGAATAGAATATTTTTCGACAGCAAGAGAAGGGCGGCCGTCTTTCTGATCGAAGTTGCGGCGAATTACTGTAATTTCTGGTTTCCCTAGCCCGTAAGTTTTGGCTGTGGCGCGGGCGAGATTGCAGCTAATTTTGAAGATTCCCATGTCAATGTTGCCATTGTCGGCTCCGTAAGACCAATTGTAACCTGCTGAAGTGCGATCGCGATCGCACAAAAAACTCGAAATCTCAAACATCTTGGCAATATGAACATCGTACAACCGCAACTTGCTGCTGCCGGCAGATTGTGTAGTATTGCGATCGGGTACAATAAATTGTGCGGATTGCCAGCTATCTTGAGAAGTATAATTAAACCAGCGAATTTCTGTTATTTGCGTTTCTGTCCTTGCTAGGGCTGAGTATGGTGTCAAAAGTGCGATCGCGAAGCCCGCCCCTACGGGGGCTACGCCAACGAAGAGGATCGTCAAAGCAGTCACCACACCAGCAACAATCGCCCCAAATAGCCATCTTCCCCTCATCCTGATTTCCCTCCAAGTAGGTAAGCGAAAAAAAACTATAGTATATTCTTTAACAGGTTAACTTCCAGGCTACAAAAATTAACTGGTTCCCAGGCTCAGCCTGGCAATCGATATCACTCTTGCTCTGCCTCGCTTTTGTCATTGCGAGGTAACTAAGCAATCGCCAAGACTAAGATTGCTTCGTTCCTCGCAATGACACCTTTGATTGAACGAGTAAAAAATACCCAATCAAAATCGAAAATTGTCTTAGCGTTTCCCAGCTAGAATAGCAGAATTTGCTGTTAAAATCACCTCCGATTCCCCTCCGTTTTTAATTGATACGGTATACAGAAATCCCTGGTTTTTCCACTCAACAGAAGCCGTGCAGTAAGCACCACAACCGTTGTGAAAAACTCCTTTCACTCCGCCGGCAAGTTTAACATTTTTTAAAGTCTTAGTTACCCCTTCTACTTTCGTAGAAAATTCACCGCCTTTTTGAGATCGAACTTCCCCAAAATTGCAAGCTCCCGCACCCCGGCAATTTGCTGTATAATCTATTGAAATAGCATAGCTATTCGGTTGCGCTTGGCTGTAATAGTAAAGCTTCTGCGAAACAATAAGCCGACTGGGAATAAAAATCGGCACTTGTGTTTTGCCTTTTAATTTTCCCAAGATTTGACTTACCGGAACAGCAGTACCCGCTACAGCCACAGATTGGATTTCCGACAACCGCTGCGACAATTCGCCCGCACCAAAAACTCGCGATGCAGGTACTAAAGCAGTCAACACGCACGCAGAAGTCGCCAAAAATAATAATTTATTTTTCACTGTTTTTGTCCTAGATGTTGAAACATTCCCTTTTAGCCCCCAACTGCTTTCACCTATTTACAACGATACTCCAAAATATAAAAATTACAATAGGGATTAAAAAAAAATAGTTTAATTTTTGTTTACAAATCCGCAAAAATATATAGTTTCCGATAAAATAGAGCAAGCGACAAACTTAGGAATCGAACGTGGAACTGCAAAATTATTTACGCCAGCACGGATTAGAAACATTGTGCGAAACTTATCATATCAAAGTTACCCGCCACCGCCAATATCCCGATTTAGTATGTCTGAAATACTCGCAGATAGAATCCCCGCTGGGCGAAAAAATAGTCCAGCAGTGTCGAGGCATTATTTTAGATTCATCTCAAAACTGGGAAATAGTTTCTTATCCCTATGACAAATTTTTTAATTACGGGGAAGGCCACGCCGCAGCAATTGATTGGAGTAGCGCCAAAGTTTACGAAAAACTAGATGGTTCTCTGATTGTAATGTATTTCTATAAAGGAGAATGGAGAGTGCAATCTAGCGGTACTCCCGACGCAGCCGGCGAAGTTAACGGTTTTGGATTTAGCTTTGCCGAACTTTTTTGGAAAGTCTGGAAAGAATTGGGATATGAATTACCGGAAGCAAGCGATGAGTGTTTTATCTTTGAGTTGATGACACCTTATAATAGAATAGTTGTTCAGCAAAACAACAATGACATCGTGCTACACGGGGTTCGCAATACTGAAACACTGCGAGAAACAGATCCCCATTTTTGGGCTAACAGATATGTGTGGAAAGTAGTCAATTTCTATCCTTTGACTAGCTGGAAAGAAGTTATCGAAGCATCTCAACATTTAGATCCGATGGATTCGGAAGGGTATATTATTTGCGACGCTAACTTCAACCGAGTTAAGGTTAAGTCTCCGCAATATGTCGCGATTTCCCATCTTCGCGAAGGGTTTTCTACCCGCAGGATGATCGAAATTGTTTTGACTAATGAAGGAGAAGAGTTTTTAGCTTATTTTCCTGAGTGGAGTGAGTTGTATCAAAAAGTTAAGAGTAAGTATCAATGTTTGGTTGAAGAAATTGAGGGGGTTTATCGACAGCATGAACATATCGAAGTGCAGAAAGATTTTGCTTTCGCGGTGAAACATTTGCCGTATGCGGGGATTTTGTTTTCTTTACGGACCCGCAGAGTTGCGGGCGTAAAAGAGGCTCTCCGTGATGTTACGATAAATAAGATGGAAGAGTTATTGGGTTTGGATTACATCAATTTAGGTTTGTGAGTCAACTAATTAATAGTATACGGCGAATGGAATTCGCGCCTACACAAACGATGTCCGCCTCCGCGGAATGAAGAATAAATCAAACTCGGCGAATGGAATTCGCGACTACACAAACGATGTCCGCCTCCGCGGACTGAAGAATAAGCGGTAAGGTGCGCATTACGCACCGTAAAAATGCGAATTTTTGAGTCTATGACTGACCAATCAGCTATTACCAATTGTCATGAAAAGAGTTATTGTTCTTGTCGGCTTACCTGCTTCTGGAAAATCTCAATTTGCGAGGGAATTGCTGCTGTCTGAACCTGCACGGTGGGTGCGTAGCAATAAAGATTTGTTGAGAGAAATGGCTCACGCTTCTCATTGGTCGCCGACGAATGAAAAGTTTATTGTGCAGTTGAGAGATACGATTATTTTGATGGCTTTGGAAAGCGGCAAACACGTCATTGTTGATGATACTAATTTTGGGCCGCATATCGAACATATTAAACAGTTAGTCAAAGGTCAAGCTGTTGTCGAAATTAATGATTCTTTCCTGCAAGTTCCGGTAGAGGAATGTATTAAACGGGATTTAAAAAGACTTAATTCTGTGGGCAAAGATGTGATTTTGAAGATGTACAATAAGTATGTGCGGGTTCCCGTTCAGCCACCGGAATATAATCCCGATTTGCCGGATGCTATTATTGTTGATATGGACGGTACGCTGGCACTTCTCAATGGTAGAAATCCTTTTGATGCTTCAAAGTGCGATCGCGATTTACCGAATCAGCCCGTCCTAGATACCATCCGCAAGTGGCAGTCTACCGTTAATATTATCGTAGTATCGGGTAGAACCGATGATTGTCAGCCTCAGACTGAACAATGGTTACGGCAATACGAGGTTAATTATGCAGGCCTCTATATGCGGAAAACTGGAGATATGAGGAAGGATGCGATTATGAAAGATGAAATCTATCGTCAGCATATTGCAGGGCAATATAATGTTAAGTTTGTATTGGACGATCGCCAGCAGGTTGTTGATATGTGGAGAAGCTTGGGATTGACTGTATTTCAAGTAGATGAAGGCGATTTTTAACGGAGGATGGATTTGGGCGATTTATCGCCCTCGCCGTGATGCTATAATCCAAGATCAGACGGCGGTTGAAACCGCGCCTACACAAACGATGTCCGCCTCCAGGGCGAACGCATCTAAATTTTATGTTAGCAGAACCTGGTATATTGGAGAATGATTATTGAGTGCCTACCAAATA
>NZ_JAUBVR010000005.1:0-122433 GCF_036705955.1 Microcoleus sp. A6-C6
TTAAATCCTTCGCATAATGTCCGCCAATAGCCTTCATAGCCTTGATTTGGCTTCTCGACAATTAATCCACCCTGCTTCTGAAGGGGGGCTAGGGGGGATCGAGTTATTGTAGGGTGCGGAGCGGGCTAAATGTTTTAACAACAGACTAATAACTTTCCCTGACGCACCTAATGTTAATTAGCTTCTTCCCTCTTCCCTCTTCCTTCTTCCCTCTTCCTTCTTCCTTCTTCCTTCTTCCTTCTTCCTTCTTCCTTCTTCCCTCTTCCTTCTTCCTTCTTCCTTCTTCCTTCGTCCTTCTTCCTTCTTCCTTCTTCCTTTGTCTTATGCTAATTCCCCTAACCCAAGAAACATTCAAAGAACTAATTCCCGCCGTCGCCACGGGAGCACAATACAAATACATCTGGGGAAAACCGCCAGATTTCTTAAGGCGAATGTTAATCTCTGCGGTAGTCGTAGTTTTGCTGCTTGTTATCTACAACTTCGCAGGTTCCGATGTGGGACCTCTAGTTTTAATTACCGGATTGATGGCCGGTTTGTACTGGCTGTGGGGGCCGATTTTCTGGGCTAGTTTGCGAAATGCACAATGCCGAAAATATCAATACTGCGGTTTTTGGCAAGGGCGAGTTTTAGATATTTATATCACCGATGAAGTCACAAGTCAAGAAGAAACAGTCAATCAAAAAGGACAACTCGTAATAGTTGATAACTTAGAACCGCGAATTAACTTAGAAGTTGGCGATAAAACTGGATTTACTACTACAATTAAAGCTCCCTTGCAGAAAAATCACCAGGGAATTGTCCCCGGCCAAGCTGCTTTAATGTTAATCATGTCAAATCAAGAAGATTTGGGTAGAATTGGCAAAGTTTCGGATATTTACATTCCCAGTCGCGATGTGTGGGTGAGCGATTATCCTTATTTACGCAAGGATTTGTTTGTGGAAATGAGTCAGCAGATTAAAAAAGGTAGACAGAAAAAAGGGCGGGATACTGATAATCAAAGAGCGACAAGATAGGACGTACGGTTGAAACCGCGCCTACACAAACGAGTTCCGCCTCCGCGGAATGAAGAATGAAGATAGGACGTACGGTTTCAACCGATCGCTCTTCAACCTGCGGAGGCAGGTTTTGTCTGTGTAGACGCGGTTTCAACCGCCCATTCTTCTTCAACCCGCGCACCATCCGGGTTTTGTTTGTATAGACGCGGTTTCAACCGCCGATTCTTGCGATTAATTACGGCTTGAAGGTCGAGTTTTAGGACGCCAGAAAAATTCTGACAGCTTCATTTTGGGATTACCTAACTGTTTTCTCCAGCCTTCCATATAAGTATAAAATACCGGAGTCAGATACAGCGTTAAAATTTGCGAAAACAGCAATCCACCGACGATCGCAATTCCCAACGGGCGGCGCGATTCTGAACCGCTACCCACGCCCAGGGCGATCGGCAAAGTGCCAATTAAAGCCGCCATCGTCGTCATCATAATCGGGCGGAAGCGCACGATACAAGCTTCGTAGATGGCATCATAGGCGCTGCGGCTGCTGTCTTCGCGCTGTTTCTCGATCGCAAAATCCACCAGCATAATCCCATTTTTCTTGACAATTCCCACCAGCAGAATAATTCCGATAAACGAATACAGATTCAATTCAACCCCAAAAATTACCAGGGTTAACAGTGCACCAAATCCGGCTGATGGTAAACCGGACAAAATTGTCAGCGGGTGAATGAAATCCTCGTACAAAATACCGAGAATCAGATAAATTACCACAATTGAAACGACTAATAACCAGCCTAAATCGTTAAATGATTGGTTGAATACCTGGGCTGAACCTTGAAAACTTGTAGTAACTGACGGCGGTAAAACTTCCTTAGCAACTTTCTCAATAGCTTCGGTGGCTTGACTCAGCGATGTACCGGGGAGAGTATCAAAGGAGATTGTAGCAGAAGGCAGTCCGCTGAGGTGATTGACTGTGAGCGGGCCGACGGTTTGGGTGATACTGGCGATCGCATCTAACGAGATCATTTGTCCAGTATTCGATCGCACATACAACATCGACAAAGCACTCGGATCGCGCTGATATTCGGGCTTTAGCTCCATCACAACCGTAAATTGATTGTTTGGAGTATAAATCGTCGAAACCTGCCCAGAAGCGTAAGCAGCGCTAAGGGTTTTCTGCACTTGTTGCGGGCTAATACCGACGATTGCTGCTTTGGCGCGATCGACTTTAACCTCAAGCTGAGGCGTGCTCAATTGCAAATCGCTATCGACACCGCGCAATCCCGGTATAGTTTTAACTTTAGCTAACAATTCCGGCACCGCTTGACGCAGCGCTTGCAAATCTAAACTTTGCACCGTAAACTGATATTGTGAATTCGTTTGTTGACCGCCGATCGGAATCGCCGAAGGAGAGCGCAAAAAAGCTTGAATACCGGGAATTCCGCGCAATTTTGGAGTTAATTTTTGGATAATTTCATCCGCACTGAGGCGGCGTTGCGATCGGGGTTTCAGCCTAATTGTAATCCGTCCGTTATTCGCCGATGCGTTTGGCCCGCTAGCACCTACAGTTGAATTCAACGCTGCAATATTTGGATCTTTCCGCAAGATATCAACAATTTGTTGTTGGTGAATCATCATATCATCAAAGGAAATATCTTGCGCTCCTTTCGTGTTAGCCATCAGTTGTCCAGTGTCTTCAGTCGGAATAAAACCTTTCGGAACTAACACGAATAGATAAGCCGTCAGCACCAGCAGAATTACTGAAACAATCAGCGTCACAAAACGGTATTTCAAAACAGGTCTGAGAGTCCATTCGTATCCGTACAAAAGTAGCTCGAATCCCCGCTCTGAAATGCGGTAGAAGCGGTTTTTTGGGTGTGAGTGGGACGATTTGAGAAAACGACTGCACAACATCGGCGTCAGGCTCAGAGAAACAAATCCCGAAACCAAAATTGCTACAGCAATAGTCACCGCAAATTCGTGAAACAATCTACCGATTAATCCACTCATAAACATCAGAGGAATAAACACCGCCACCAATGAAAGTGTCATCGAAAGAATGGTAAAACCAATTTCTTTCGAGCCTTTTAATGCTGCTTCTAGTGGCGCTTCTCCCATTTCTTGGTGGCGCACAATGTTTTCCAAAACTACGATCGCATCATCCACCACAAACCCGACTGAAAGCGTCAGCGCCATCAGAGACAAATTATCTAACGAGTATCCCAACTGATACATCACAGCAAAAGTGCCAATAATCGCCACAGGTAAAGCTAAACTCGGAATTAGCGTCGCTGTGATGTTGCGTAAAAAGATAAAAATTACTAAGACAACCAGACACACTGACAACACTAAGGAGAATTTCACATCATCCACAGAGGCGCGGATTGATTGCGATCGATCGTACATAATTCCTATTTCGATCGATTGCGGAATTTGTTGTTTGAGCGCGGGTAACATTTGGACGATCGCATCGACAATTTCGACAGTATTTGCATCCGGTTGAGGCTGCACTGCGAGCAAGATTGCAGGTTGATTTGTGACTTGTTTATCGCTGTACAAATTCAACACTTTGTTATTTTGCACGTCGTCAATTACGTTACCTAAATCTTGCAGCCGCACTGCTGCGCCGTTTTTGTAGGCTACGATTAGCGATCGATATTCGGCTGCCTTATTTAATTGACCGTTTACTTGAATTAAATAGCTTTTGTTGTCACCGGAAAGGCTGCCGGTTGGTAAGTTAACATTACCTTGCGTGATTGCAGTTCTTACTTGATCTAATCCGATGCCTCTGGCGGTTAATTCTCGCGGATCTAGTTGAATTCTCACTGCATATTGTTTCTGCCCGTAAACCTGCACTTGCGCCACACCTTCGATCGCAGAAATGGGTTGAGCGATGGTTATTTCGGCGGCTTCATTCACTGCTGAAATTTGCAGGGTTTTTGAGTACAAATATAGGTAGAGAATTGGTGAAACAGAAGGGTTAACTTTGCGGTAGGTGGGCGGTTTGGGCATTCCAGCGGGTAATGAACCTGCGGCGGCGATCGCAGCTTGTACGTCTTTTGCAGCAGAATTGACGCTGCGGCTGAAGTCGAATTGCAGGGAAATATTGGCGCTACCGGTGGAACTTGTGGAGTTAAAGGAATTGAGGCCTGCTATTTCTGTAAACTGTCTTTCTAGCGGCGCGGCGACTGAGGATGACATGGTTTCTGGCGTGGCACCGGGTAAGCTAGCGGAGACGCTAACAAAGGGATATTCTACGTGCGGTAAGGCGCTAATTGGTAGCAGGAAATAACTCATTAAACCGAAGAATAGAATGCCGATTGTGACTAGGGTAGTCATTACGGGGCGGCGGATAAAGATTTCTGATAGGTTCATAATTGTGAAGGAAGTTCGGCAACAGATTCTGTAACGGATTTAACGGATGGGGAAAGTTCGGCAACGGATTTTTTAACGGATTTAACGGATTCAAAAGTTTGTTGGTAGTTGGGGCTTTAGAAAGTTCAGTTGTAGGGTGTATCGCCCTCGACAATACTTAACTAAATATCAACAATCTCAGGGCGACGCACCCGATCCGATTTTGACAAATATTTATGACTTAATAAGTGTTATGTTTGTGTACATAATCTCTTGGAAATACCCGGTGCGTCGCTATTGCATTGTCGGTATTTATCAGGGATTTTTAATAGCGACGTACCCTACGACTTTAACTGTCAACTGTCAACTGTCAACTGTCAACTGTCAACTGTCAACTGTCAACGTCCTCCTTTAACATAAAATACTTGCCCAAACTTCACCTCCCTAAGCTTCTTTCGCCACGATTCCATGTAGATGTAAAATACGGGCGTGAGATACAATGTCAATACTTGCGAAAACAAAAGTCCGCCGACAACTGCAATACCTAACGGGCGGCGAGATTCTGAACCTGCACCGACTCCCAATGCGATCGGCAAAGTGCCCATTAATGCCGCCATTGTAGTCATCATAATCGGCCGGAATCTTACTAAACAAGCTTGATAGATTGCTTCTGCTGGTTTTTTGCCGTCGATGCGCTGGGATTCGATCGCAAAATCGACCATCATAATCCCATTTTTCTTGACAATCCCTACCAGTAAAATGATCCCGATGAATGAATAAACGTTGAGCTCAACGCCAAACAACATCAGTGTTAATAACGCGCCAAATCCCGCTGAAGGTAATCCCGAAAGAATTGTGATCGGATGGATGAAATCTTCGTACAGAATACCGAGGATTAAATAGATGACCAAAATTGCGATCGCCAATAAGATACCCAAACTCGGCAGCGAACTCTGAAACACTTGACTAGCGCCCTTGTAATTGGTCGTGATGCTGTCGGGAATCACGGATTTGACGATTTGGTCGATCGCGCTATTGGCACTTCCCAGCGCCATCCCAGGGGCGAGATTGTAGGAAATCGTCGCAGCATTCATCCGCCCGACGTGGTTGATAATTAACGGCGCGACATCCTGAGAAATTGTCGCAAACGTTGCTAGCGGTACCTGCGTTTGACTCCCAGAAGCATCACTCGCATTACCTGTTGTCGCCATATAAAGCTGCTTCAAAGCATTCGGATCTTTTTGATATTTCGGTTCGAGTTCCAAAATGACTTGATACTGGTTACTCGCACCGTAAATCGTGGAAACTTGGTAAGCGCCGTAGGCACTTCTCAGCGTATTTTCGATTTGACTGGCGGTGATTCCTAAAGCTGAGGCTTTGTCGCGATTGATGTCAACTTTGATTTGAGAAGTCATCTGCAAATCGCTGTTTATATCCTGAATTTCCGGCATTGCTTTCATTTTATCCACCAGTTGCGGCACGTATTCTCGCAGCGGTAAAACGTCGGAACTTTGCAGCGCTAATTGGTACAATCCGGTGCTTTGTTGCGTGCCCAGTGGGATTGCGGGAGGGTTTTGCAAGAAGACTTGAATGCCGGGAATTTCTGCTAGTTGCGATCGCAAATTCTGCACAATTTCATCCGCACCCATCTGTCGTTGCGATCGCTCTTTGAGCCGAATAAACAAACTGCCAGAATTTCCTGCAACCGCCGCCCCGCCGCCATTTGCGCTCGCTCCAGCCCCGATATTTGAGTTGACTGCTTCCACGTTTGGATCTTGCCGAATCACGTTGACAACGGCTTGCTGGTGGCGAGATAATTCATCAAAGGAGGCATCTTGGGCGGCTTGGGTAATTCCGGTAATTTGTCCGGTATCTTGGCTGGGAATAAAGCCTTTGGGAACTGCGATAAATAATCCGACTGTGGCGAACACCATAACTAATGATAAAATCATTGTGGTGCGGTGAAACTTTAAGACTATTTTGAGACTCCAATCGTACAAGCTCAAAATTTTATCGAACACGTACTCGGAAGCTTGATAAAGTTTGCTTTGACTGGCGTGATTTACTGGGCGGAGAAAACGGCTGCACAACATCGGTGTCAAACTCAAAGATACAAAGCCGGAAACCAAAATTGAAACTGCAATCGTGACGGCAAATTCATGAAACAAGCGCCCTAGCAACTCACTCATAAATAACATCGGGATAAACACCGCCACCAAGGAAAGCGTCATCGATAAAATGGTAAATCCGATTTCCCTGGAACCGTTTAGCGCCGCCTCTCGTGGGGTTTCTCCGGCTTCGATGTGGCGGACGATGTTTTCGAGCATCACGATCGCATCATCGACCACAAAGCCCACGGATAACGTCAGGGCCATCATTGACAAGTTATCCAACGAGTAGTTGAACAGGTGCATCACGCCGAAGGTGGCAATCAGTGACACCGGTAGCGCTAAGCTGGGAATGACTGTGGCTGACAGGTTGCGTAAAAAGACGAAGATGACTAAGATGACAAGGGCGATCGTCAAAACCAGCGTAAACCGGACATCATCGACAGACTCGCGAATCGATTGAGACGCATCGTACATGACACCAAGTGCGATCGAACTTGGCATCTGGGCTTGCAAACTTGGTAGCAATTTTTGAATCGTATCAACCACTTCGACGGTATTCGTACCCGGCTGTCTCTGGATTGTGAGGATAATTGCGCGATCGTTATTATACCAACTAGCAAGTTGAGTATTTTCTACACTGTCAACCACTCGCCCTAATTGTTCGAGATAAATAGGTTGACCGTTCTTATATGTTACAATCAAACGGCGGAATGCAGCAGCATCTTTAAGCTGTCCGTTAGTTTGCACAGCAAAGTTTTTATGACTTCCCGAAAGGCTTCCTGTAGGTAAATTGACATTGCCTTGTTGGATAGCAGTTTGTACTTTATCGATGCCAATTTGCCGCGCTGCTAACTGTTGCGGATCGAGTTGAATTCGGGCGGCGTATTTTTGGGAACCGTAAATCTGAACTTGCGCCACACCGTTGATTGTCGAAAGCTTTTGCGCGAGATAACTTTGCGCGTAGCTATCAACCTCAGAAAGCGGTAAAGTTGGGGACGTGAGATAAAGGTAAAGAATTGGCCCATCGGCGGGATTGACTTTGCTATAAGTCGGCGGATTTGGTAAATCGTTGGGGATTTGTCCCGATGCTGAAGAAATTGCCGATTCCACATCCTGCGCCGCATCATCAATATTATGACTGAGATTGAATTGCAGGGTAATTTGAGTTTTGCCGCTGGTACTGGTTGATGTTAGCGTATCGAGTCCCGCAATGCTGGAAAATTGCTTTTCTAGCGGGCGCGCCACCGAAGCAGCCATCGTTTCTGGGCTAGCGCCGGGGCGGGAAGCGCTAACTTGAATTGTGGGATAATCGACGTTGGGTAAATCGCTAATTGGTAGCAGTCGATAACTCATCCAACCAAAGATTAGAATCGCCGCCATCACCAAGGTGGTCATAATTGGACGGCGGATAAATGGTTCTGATAAATTCATTTATGTATACCTGTTTAGGATGAGAATAGAATTGCCGTTATTTGATATATTTCGTTTTTTCCTAAATCTCGATCCCCCTAAATCCCCCTTAAGAAGGGGGACTTTGAATGCTTCTAATTCTCACCTCAAGAAGGGAGACTTTGAACACTTCCGATTCTCACCTGAAGAAAGAGAGACTTTGAACACTTCCGATTCTCACCTGAAGAAAGAGAGACTTTGAACACTTCCGGTTCCCCCCTTCTTAAGGGGGGTTAGGCGAGATCGAGGCCTAATCATCACATCCAAAATCTAAAATCGCTCGATCATCCTAGGGATTTTTGCGCGATTTCCCAGATTTATTTGCCGGTGAATTGGAATCACCTGCGGATTTACCCGGAGATTTCTTATCCCCAGATGTATCTGAACTATCCCCTTTAGTAGACTCTGAATTATCTTCAGCATCCGCTGCGGTTTTAACGGTAATCTTGCCGCCATCAACCAGATTTGCTTGTCCGTCAATGACAACATCATCACCCGCCTTCAGGCCTTTTTTGATCACAGTCAAGCCGTTGATTGTATTCCCCACAACCACAGGCACATTATCCACCGTATCGTCGAACTGCGCGACAAATACGAATTGTCCCTTCGGCCCTGTTTGTACTGCTTGGGAGGGAACAACAATCGCATTTGGTTGTTGAGATAAGGTTAATGTAGTATTGACAAATTGACCAGGAAATAGTTTCCCGTCTGCGTTATTGAAATCACCAATCAGTTGAATTGAACCAGTCGAATTGTCAACCGTATTATTTACAAAGGACAAAGTTCCTGATATTGGGCGAGTGTTTCCCGCAAAAGTGACATCAACTTTCAGCTTGCCGTTGTCCGCGTATTTTTGGATATCTGGTAAGTTGGATTCTGGAACCGCAAAGGCAACTTGAATCGGATTAATTGTAGAGATGGTTACTAAGGGTTTGTCAGTGCTTGGTTGCACCACATTTCCTGTTGTTACCAGCACGTTTCCGGCGCGTCCGTCGATCGGCGAAAACACCTTAGTATAGGATGATTGCACTTGAGCATTTTGCAAAGTGCCACCGTCGGCGCTAACACTAGCTTGAGCACCCTCGATCGCAGCCCGATCGCCCTCAACGACAGCACGAGCATTGTCAATCCCCACCAAATCGCTCTTCACCGCCGTCTGAGCGTTCTCAATTCCGACCAAATCGCTCCTCACCCCAGTTTCAGCATTTGCGATCGCCACCTCGTCACCTTTCACCGCAGACTCCGCATTCGTGATACCAATGCGATCGCTCTTGAGCGCAGTTTCCGCATTTGCGATCGCCTGTTTGTCAAGCTCCACTGTTGCCGCAGTGGCGCGACTGCTGGTAGCATATTGTTGCGCTTGATCTTGACTGATTACTCCTTGTTTGTAGAGTTCGGCGTAACGTTGACTTTGGGCGGCGGCATATTGCGCTTGCGCTTGATCTTTTGTTAAAGTTGCGATCGCCTGTTTGACAGCACCTTGGTCTTTTTCCAAAGTAATTTTAGCTTGTTCAACAACTCCCTTATCCTTCGCCATAGTCATTCTGGCTTGTTCGACAACACCCTGATCTTTTTCCAGAGTCGCTTTAGCTTGCTCGACAATTCCTCTATCTTTGTCAAGAGTCGCCCTAGCCTGTTCAACAACTCCTTGATCTTTAGCAAGATTTGACATCGCTTGTTGTACTTGCGCGCGGTCTTTTGCTACAATGCCTTGAGCTTGTTGGATCGATGCAGTTTGAGAGCGATCGTCGATCGAGAATAGCAACTGTCCTTTCTTAACTTCCTGTCCTTTCTTAAAATAAACCCCTGTAACCCGGCCGCTAGCCTGAGCAGTAACAGAAACAGTAGCACCAGATTGCACATTGCCGATCGCTTGTAGTTGAATCGGCACTGTTTTTTTAGTCACCGTCGCCACCATCACCGGAGTCACTTGCATTTTACCACCGCGGCGGCTCGCTTTTTCCACTTTCGGAGTAGCAGCCCGTTGCCAAACCAAAAATCCCAAACCTCCTATTACCAACAACGCCAGCAAAAACAGTGCAATCCGCCCTTTCGCCAGCACTTTTTCAGTCTTTGGTTGTTTAGTTACAACATTATTTGTAGGTTCGCTTTCCGGCAAAATTGGAGCTTCCCGATCCACTTCAGGGAGAGCTTTTTTCGGAATTTCATCAACAATTTCAACGTTGTGCGGCAGTTGCTCATTCAGCTTCAGATTTTCCTCAGAAACTTTAGGGCGAGTGCCATTCCGACTTTCACTAATAATTTCCTCAATCATCAGAAACCTCTGTATAAAAATATCTCTTACTCTGAATTGCCGTTATTGCAGGATGTATCACGCAAAACAATCAAAAATCACAAAAAAAACTTCACCCCAAATCCGTATCATACCAACTTCAAATTCTTGTGGGGCGTTGCTCCGACGCCGCCGCACAGATGCAATTTAATTGCACCCTACTAACCCTCAAAATTCTTGTGGGGTGGGCTTCTAGCCCGCCCCAAATACGCAATTCACACCTGAAAAAACTTATAATTGCGATCGCACAAAATTTGCAATCACAGTATTACTGAGGTTTAGCTTCAGACGACTTTTGCCCATTTTGCGTGCGAGGATAAGCCGCCTTGAGAATCGCCTTAACTTTTGGCTTTTGTTCAGCAGTCAGATTGATTTCAGTCAAAGCTTTACGCATTTTTTCACCAGACTTAAGTTTAGCGTCCAAGCTTTTATATTGCTCAGGTGTGAGTACCTTTGCGAGTTGTTGACTAATTTCCTGGCGCTTCTGTGCGCGTTCAGCATCAGACATCTTCGGTTTCTGGGAATTTGTCGGATTTGCCGCCACCACATCAGGTGTAGCATCTTTAGAGGAAGCAGCATCCGCCTTCATTTCCGATGAACTGATTGGAATCGCGGCCGGAGAATTAGGTTCCGCAGCCGACGGGGTGTTGGGTGACGCACAAGCAGACAAACCGCCTATCAACATGGCACCGGCGAGAATAAATGCTGGTGCGATCGTACTTATTTTCATGATTCACTGCCTATAATTAACCTTCTTGCACCAATGTTACAACGTAAAATCGATCGCCGCATGACCCCAAACTCCTAACCATACCAGTCAAAAAGCACATAGCCCTTGTGACTTTTTTCCTAGTCCCAAACCCCAAAATCAGCCGCAAAGGCTCTAGTAAGTGCGATCGCACATTCGCTAAGCTACATATAACAGTTGACAGTTGACAGTTGACAGTTGACAGTGTACAAGCATCAAACCGTTTATCCTAAGCCGAACTTTCCTCACCACAAGGGGGTAATATGTTTTTTAACTCCAAGATACCATTTACAATTAGGTCAGCGACCTTACTTGAATCACTCCAGGTTTTGATGGGGAAAAATTCTATGATTCGCTTGACCTATCCGTCCTTTCGCTTGCTGCTTTATCTAGAATGGCTGCTGCTAGCAACGGCAGCATTCATGGAAGTATTGCACCCATTTCGATCGCTTTTGTCGCTGGTGTTGCGCGTGGGCGCGATCGCACTTTTCGGCGCTATCGGGTTACGTTTGCCAACAGTGCGGCTGAGTAGAAAACTTTTATTTACCGCCCTGGAATTTGGCTTAATTTTGCTACCGATAGTTTCGGAAGGGCTATCTAGCCGATCGAGCTTTTTGCTATTTCTCGTTCTGCTAATGCGGAGTTGCATGATTTTCCGGCAGCCCGGACAGATAGCAGTCTTGAGTTTAGCGCTGCTTTCCTATAGTTCTTTGCTGTTATTAAAACCAATTTTACCGGAAAGAGTCATTGCCACTGTTTGGGAATGGCGACTGAGCAACGTGTTATTATTTGGATTGACATTAGTATTTGCCTTACTATTAATAAATGCCTTAATTGCCGAACGCCAAAGCCGAGAGGAATTAGAAATTGCCCATGATAAATTAGCCGTGACTAACGAGCAACTCCGCTACTACGCACTGCGAATAGAAGACCAAGCAACATTGCAAGAACGCAACCGCATTGCCCGCGAAATTCACGACGGACTTGGACACACCTTGGCGGCTCAAACAATCCAGCTAAATAATGCCCTATTGTTCTGGAAATCGGAGGATGAAAAAGCCCTAGAGTTTATGAAACAAGCCAAACAACTCGGATCGGAAGCCTTCTTAGAAATTCGCAAATCAGTGTCGGTTTTGCGATCGAACCCTTTGCAAGGATTATCGCTCGAAAGTGCGATCGACAAACTGCTCCAAGATTTTCAGCGGATGACTGCGATCGAAGTATCTAACTCAATTCGTTTACCAATTCCGCTATCACAAGAAATGAATACCACACTGTACAGAATTGTGCAAGAATCGCTCACAAATATTCACAAACACGCCGATGCCACAATGGTAACAGTTGGGTTACAGCAACACGCCGGACAGATTCATCTATCAATTTCTGACAACGGCAAAGGCTTCGATCCAGCCCAGAATACCACAGGATTTGGACTGCAAGGAATGCGAGAACGAGTGGCGGCAGCGAGAGGTCAATTTGCCATTTACAGCGAGTCAGGAAACGGTTGCCGAATTTCGGTTTCTTTGCCCTCTCAAAATATTTAGATTGCGATAAGATAAAACGGCGGTTGAAACCGCGTCTAGACAAACGAGGACGTACGGTTGAAACCGCGTCTAGACAAACGATGTCCGCCTCCGCGGACTGAATAAAAAAACCTAATTTTAACCGCCCACTCTTCAACCCGCGGAGGCGGGTTTTGCCTGTGTAGACGCGGTTTCAACCGCCGTCATCTGTCATCTGTCATCTGTCAACTGTCAACTGTCAACTGTTAACTGTCAACTGTCAACTGTCAACTGTCTATATATGATTAAAATATTGCTAGTAGACGATCGCCATATCATCCGTCGAGGCATCAAAAGTATGCTAGAATGCTACTCAGATATGCAAGTAATCGGCGAAGCAGAAAACGGACAACAAGCCATCGACCAAATCCCCACATTAGCGCCCGACATCGTACTGATGGACATTCGGATGCCCGTGATGGACGGCGTAGCAGCCACCGCAGCCATCACCAAATCCTATCCCGATACAAAAGTCCTAGTATTAACCACCTTTGACGACGACGAATACGTCAGCCAAGCCATGCGACTCGGTGCCAAAGGCTACCTGCTAAAAGACACCGAACCCGACGAATTAGCCCTAGCAATTCGCGCTGTTTATAAAGGGCACACCCAACTCGGCCCCGGATTGTTTGAAAAAGCTTTGATGACACCAGCGGTAACAAATCCCGCCGTAGTTTCTCCCCCAGAATTAGAACAACTCACGCCCAGAGAATTAGAAGTATTGCGATTAATAGCTTCCGGCGCGAACAACCGAGAAATTGCTCAAACCTTATTTTTGTCGGAAAATACAGTCAAGAACTATGTTACAAATATTTTGAGTAGATTGAATTTGCGCGATCGCACTCAAGCCGCCCTATTAGCCCATTCACTCTTCAATTAGGCAAATTATAACGTACTTCCGTCATTGCGAATCCCATTTCTGTCATTGCGAAGAACGAAGCAATCGCTTAACCCAAAAAACCGCCAGGGGTTTAAACCCCCGCCGGACTGCGGGAAAGCGCCCAATTCCGGTGATTGCGAGCTCTTTTGGATAGCCAGCCCGATTCCTGTCATTGCGTAGAAACCATCAAACAAAGATTCAATTCCCACGACATCTTAATCAAAAACCAAGCCACCAAAATCGCCCTCACCGAAAACGCCAAAAACCTCTCAAATGCCAGCTACATCCACTTTTCCGGCCACGGAGTATTCAACTTTAACAATCCGCTGCTATCCTTATTAGCCCTAGCCGGTTCCCTAGAAACAAGTAACGACAAAGACAAAACAAAGCGCAGTGTCATAATGCGAAGCGGCAAAACAGTCATACCTGAAAAATGCCTCACTTTGCAAGAAATTTTTGCCAATTTACAATTACCCCAGTGCAATCTCGTCACACTTTCCGCCTGCGAAACCGGGTTAACCGACTCAACAGCAATGACAGATGAGTACATCGGTTTACCCAGCGGCTTCTTGTATGCAGGAAGCATGAATGTAGTCAGCACATTATGGAAAGTCGATGATTTTGCCACAGCAATTTTCATGATCAAATTTTACCAAGAATTGCAACCAAAATTTTCAGTAGCCGTTGCCTTAAACGCCACGCAAAACTGGATGCGCGCCGTCATCCGCGAGGATTTCATGGTTTGGATTGAATTGTTAAAATTAAATGAAAATTCAATAGAAAAGGTCAAAGATTGGTTAAGTTTTGACACCAGCAATGAACCGCCTTTCCGCAAACCCAAATATTGGGCAGCATTCTGCGCCACAGGATATTAAAAATCCTAGGGTGTGTCGCCACGAATCGGTATTCTCGATGTATAATTGTCTTATCATATATCGTAGAGACGGCTTCACCAACCATCTTTGATTCCCGTCCCCACCAACCCCCGATTACCAGAAAGAATTGGTTTAAAGCCGGAACCCTTGTAGGGAGAAATTAAAATCAGACTATTGATTACTCCAATCCTCTTCCTTCCGGGTAGAGGTCGCTGTCAACCGTCAACTGTCAACTGTCAACTGAACGAACAATCCCACATTGTATTAACGGAGAATTATTTATGAACCCCGAGATAAACCTCATTGCTTTGATGACTTTGCTGACTGAATATCCAGAAATCTTTCAATCAGAGTTAGAAGCCTGGAAAGACTTACCTAATTTGGCAAAAGCAATAACCAACTTAGCAGACAATGAATCTGCCATTGGTGATACCATCAAACATTGGTGCACGCAGCATGGCGATTTAGGAGAAGCATTAAGAGACGAGATAAATGAGTTGCGAGAAATCTACGATCCCGGTGACGCCCTTCCAAGTACAGTAGAACCGATCGCAAATCTCACCAAAAGAGCACCAGAGATCATTATGAAAGCTTACGAAGAAATGCAAAAACTAGACCAAAAAAAGATTGCCGATACCCAGAATGAATCCAAATAACCAAGTATACGCCCCAAACGTTCATTTATTCGCCTTCCACGTCTGGGATACCCTATCATCAGGCTCAAATTCCCCTACCAACTCCCCACAACTAGCCCTACCACCAACCTCAAATCCCCCGATAAATCCCCAACACCTCTGGGAAAAATGCAACGAAATCCTGCAAGAAAAACTCCACATTGATGCCGAATTTAATGATACCAACTTATACAAAACCGCCCAACCACCAGGCCGCCGCGTCAAGCTGATTATCAAACAAGCAGTCAACAATCGGGGATCTTTATATTTAAGCAAAAATATCAACTATGACAACCAGCAGATTTTCCTCGAAGGATTTGCCCAACCGCTGCGGATTGACGACAGTTACGCCTTAGGCTTCAACCTCCGCGTCCCCGAAAAAACTAATGGCACTAAAACACCAGATGTCGATCTTAGCATCTTCCATGAATTTAATCCCGATAACTGCTTGCTGCACAAGTCAGTTAACAGTTATTTCGGTCAAACTCTGCTGCTTACCGCTTGGCTAACCGAATCACAAAAAGCAGCAGCCCAAGAAGATCCCAATTCTATCAAAAACTTAGGTCAACTCTGTCTAAAATCTTTTATTTCCGGTGAAGACTTACCAGAATTTTACCGTCAAGGCGAATTATTCGGTAGCCCGATTCTAGAATACGGCAATCCCAATTACCCAGATAAATTCGGGCACATTCTGATTTGGTTTTTCGATAGTCAGACAACGAGTGATATCTGGGATATTTACTACCCCGACTTTTTAGATTTATTCTTGTACCGCCACAAAATCATCCTTGCTTACAAAGAAAGTCGCGCCTACTACTCCGAAATCCGCAAGGAATACGAAAAAATCGAACTGGATATCGACAATACTTTCCAGTATTTGCAACATGACGAAGCCCACCAGCGCCAATTGAAAGGTGCCGGTTTAAAGCAAGAGGAATTAGAACATCTACAACGCAAGACAATCGATATGCCGCCGCGGGCTGTTAAGTATGCCCGGTTGCTGATGAATTTGGAAATTAGGCAAAATACGATCGCCATTAACGCCCAAAATTACCAAAAAAATTTAGATCAAATAAGTCTTGACATCAAATCCAGAAAAAGTTATAATCGTAGGGATGCCAAAAAATATTCTGATTTGAGCTTCCTAGAATTATTCAGCAAAGAAACTTGCCCGCAGTTCCAAGAACAAATCAAATTTGACTTAGGTTATTTCAAACACGGCACCGGCTTGCTAGACAAGGCGATGGAAGCAATTAGGGGCGTAGTGGCGATCGCAGAAGCCCGTCGCGATGCAGAATTACAAGCAACCATTCAAGTAGTAGGCTCAGCTTTAGGATTTGTCGGCATAGTAGCCAGCGTAGCTCCTTATTTGATCAAACAAGACCCGCCCGATCGCAAATTTTACCTACCATTAAGCAACATTGAAATCCCGTCATTTATCCTCGTACTGCTGATTAGCCTCGGTGCAGGATTGGGTGTGTGGATGTCGGTATGGGCGATCGCGCAACTCAAGAAAATCCTACCAAAAATCAAGCAGCGGCTACCTTTCCATTGACAGTTGACAGCAAGATTAGTATGGTGTGTCGCGATCGATCGTATCCAAAACAGACGAAATATCGATCGAGCGACGCACCAACAAGAGACAATAGACAAGATTGCAAAAGTCCTTTTAATCAAATTTTGGAACGGGCTCTCCGGCCCGTTCCACAAGAAAAAATGTTTTTTGTGGGATGGGCCGGAGAGCCCGTCCTAGTTAGGGCTTGCAACAGACAATATGGTTAAATTAACTTTCCCTGCTTGATCTTACTTCTCGGAATCGTCGCGATCGGACTTGTCAAAAAACGCCGTTAGCGAACTCCAAGCCGACTTAGCCGTCTCCTTCAATCGAACACCAATCGACTCAATTTCCCCAACCACAACGTGCCAATTCTTTTCCGTCTCCTTCTGAATGTGATCAACAGCTTGATCAATGCGATCGCGTTCGATCAATTTATTTTGTTCCACCGCTTCTCGCGCTTGTCGCACCGCTTTCAAATAAGCCTCGCGACTGACTTCGCCGGCATCTTGCACCTGCGCCTGAGCCCGCGTTTTAATCGCATCAACCACCAGCCAATTTTTCTCAGATTCCTTTTTGAGTAGGCTGACAGCCTCAGTCATTCTCTCTTTGGCGATCGACTTATTTTGTTCGATCGCACCCGAAGCCTGTTGGAGGGCTTTCAAATAAGCTTCGCGGGTAAGTTCTCCCGCTGCTTGGACTTCAGCCGCAGCGCGTTTTTTAATTGCATCAAATAACGCAGCAGTTTCGGCGATCGTCTCCGGTGTCGCATCGGGCATCTCCTTTTTGACGATCGCCGTCGTTTCGGGAGTAGCCTCTACGATTGTTACTTCGGTCACATTTGGATCTGTCATATCAATTATCTCCTTTCTTAGTCCGCAAACGCAGACTTTGTATATGTAGCGCCAGAATTCATTCTGGCATTTAAGACTTTGTACCCGTAACACCAGAACCCATACTGGCTTTTAAAAATTGCGATGTGTAGCGCCAAAACTTATTCTAACACTTAATAAGAACCAGGCAATTCTTGTTCCAGCTTCATCAAATTTTCAATCCGCGATTCCGTAGTTGGATGAGTCGAAAACAAACTTCTAAACCAATCACCACTAAACGAATTCACAATCAACAGCGGTGCAAAAGCCGGATTACCATCTAGAGGCATTTGGCGCGCCCCACTTTCCAACCGCTGCAAAGCCCTCGCCAAAGCCCTTGGATTGCCCGTTAACCGTGCAGCCCCCGCATCCGCCGAAAACTCCCGCGTGCGCGAAATGGCTAGCTGAATCACCGAAGCAGCCACCGGTGCGAGGATAATCGTCAGCAGTAACCCTAAAGGATTCGGGCTGTTGCGATCGTCCCGGCCACCAAACCACCTACTGTAACTCGCCATTTGCGCCAACAACGAAATCGCCCCCGCCACAGTCGCCGCCACCGCTTGCGTCAGCGTGTCGCGGTTGTTAATGTGAGTAAGTTCGTGGGCGATAACTCCTTCGAGTTCATCCTCTGACAGCATATTCATAATCCCTTCAGTCACTGCAACCGCCGCGTGTTCGGGATCGCGCCCGGTAGCAAAAGCGTTAGCAGACTGAGTAGGAATCATGTAAACTCCCGGCATAGGTAAATTAGCGCGCTGGGCCAGTCTTTCCACCATTGTATAAAGTCCCGGCGCTTGGCTAGCAGTTACCGGCACAGCCCCGTAAGCCGCCAAAGCGATTTTATCCGAGTAAAACCACGAACCTAAGTTCATAGCGGCGGCCAAACCAATGCCGATAATTGCACCGCCCGAACCGCCGATTACCCAATAGCTAACGGTAATTAACAGCGCACTTAACAAGCCTAACAAAGCAGCAGTTTTAATTTGATTCATTTCGGGACTCTCCCTGAAAGCACTAAATTAAGCAATTATGTCGATCGACATTCTATAGTTGTTTCATGGGATCTTGCCGCCTACACAACCCGATTGCGATCGCAGTATTTGGTGGCATCACAGATAAATTTTGCTTGGCTATTGGTTGTTTTTGCCTCAGTTCCTTTACATTTTATCTACCAACGTTGCACTCGTGTGTAGAATACCGCCAACTTGGAGGTACGGTTTAGCGCACTTTAATTTTTAATCAGCCACTTTACCTAAAAAAACACAACACCAAGAAACCAGGTTTCTCAACAATTTAAAAAATTAAGATTTAATCCTTTCAATTTTTAAACTGCAAATCTCCGACATCGTTAGCATATAATAAATGATGAGACTTTTGGGCATCCAGCCAAGATGCAGGAAATTCATATTGAGATAGGAAGATATCTTGAAGAGCAACTTGCATCTGATGCGCGCAGATATCCGGCGGTACTTTACCTGTACCCGTACCCATGCCGGGAATTGCGATCGTTTCAATGATATGTTTAACAGGCGTTCCATCTGGAACAGTACCAAATTTTACGAGAGTTAAAATAGCGCGAGTTGCTAGATAAACATTGACTGTCTCTGTTAAGATTGTCGGAACGCGCATGGTTGGGGCAGCGATTAAATAGGGAATTTCTGCATGATCAGTATCTACAACTTCGGCTAATCCTACTAATAGTTCGCCGTGATGTCGAGTCTGAATTAGTTTTTGCAGGCGTTCTTGAACGTGAGTTCCAAAATATTCCGAAATTGCTAAATCTAAGCCGCCGTCCATGAAGCCAAAACTATTCGCCGGACTCACAATCGCATCGCATTTCACATCAAAGATTGAGCCTCGATGTATTTTGACGTTTTCAATATTGCCACAAGTGCTTTCCCAGGCTCTAACTAAGTCATTGTCTACGGCAGCCAGCACAATTTGCATAGATACTCTCTATAATTTTTAAAATGGCGATCGGCATTTTAATCATACAATAATTTAGATGAGTCCGCTCAATCTCAAATCTAAAATCCTTTGATGCTGCAAGACCCGAATCTCCGCCATCCGATCGCCATTAGTTTCGGTGCCATTGCCGGCGCATTGAGCCGGTATTATATCACCTTATGGTTTGCCAACCGTTTCGGCACAGCTTTTCCCTACGGAACTTTTTTTATTAACATCACGGGTTGCTTGGCTATGGGATTTTTTATCACCCTGGCTTTTGAACGGGTGCCGGCGATTCCGACGGAAGTGAGGTTAATGGTTGCGACGGGATTTTTGGGCGCTTATACTACTTTTTCGACTTACGGTTTAGAGTCAAATGTCTTGTGGCGCGATCGCTTTTACAGCTTGGCCACTTTTTACTGGGCTGGCAGTGCCATACTCGGAGTAATCGCCGTTCAGTTAGGTGCAACATTAGCTCGTTTAGGAAAATAGAGACAACTGATAAAAATTAATAATCGACAACATACAAATCCCCGTGATTTTGAACCAGGAGCGTTTGAAATCAAAGGGAAGGTCTGCTGAAGCCTATTTTGGGTTTATTTAGGTGCTGTAGGGCTGATTGAGTCGGGCTATGCAGATTTTCCGCTGATTGCGTTTCACTTTCACAAAAGCGCGATCGCCCCGCTCAACCAAATTCCGCTATTCTAGGCTTGGGCTACTGCCGTTGACCCAGCAGCCGCTTTCGTCTTTGGGCGTTTGTTCGATCGCATCGGCATCTCGGCCCTCATCTTAACAGTCGTTTGCTCTTCACGGTTTGCCCGATCAATGTTCTTCGGGAACGGGCAGGGGGCATTGCTAGGAATGGCTTGATGCGTTATAGGTATGGGAGTCCAGGAATTGATGGTGAAAGCCGCCGTAGCTGGACTCGTACCTGCGGACAAAAGAGGTTCCGCCTATGAGATATTTAACACAGGCTATGGCTTATCATGGTTTCTGGGCAGTTTGGCGATGGGAATTTTGTGCGATCGCTCAATTACTGGGCTGGTTGTATTTTCAGTTGCGCTCCAACTCGCTGCTATTCCAGTCTTATTCCTGGTGAAAAGGCGATCGTCTATCACATGAAATTGACCGAATACTCGGCAGTCAGTGATCAGTAATCAGTGATCGGTCAACAGTTGTGATTTTCGCAGAGTCTTTTGCTAATGACTAATGACTAATGACTAATGACTAATGACTACTGACTAATGACTAATGACTACTGACTACTGACTACTGACTACTGACTACTGACTAATAACTAAATTTAAACAACAAGCGAGGGGGTTTAGCTGTGATAGCTAAAACAGCAACAGAGTGCCTCATTACCTTAAAAGACGTTAGCAAAGCTTACCAGCAGCCAAACGGTCAAAAAATTTCTATTTTAGAGCCAATTAATTTAGAACTGCGATCGGGCGAAATAGTAGCTTTGCTCGGGCCTTC
Source organism: Microcoleus sp. A6-C6 (assembly GCF_036705955.1). NCBI lineage: Bacteria > Bacillati > Cyanobacteriota > Cyanophyceae > Oscillatoriales > Microcoleaceae > Microcoleus > Microcoleus sp. A6-C6. The sequence continues at coordinate 20,792 of NZ_JAUBVR010000005.1, forward strand.
CGGGTCAGGTAAATCAACATTAATGCGGATCATAGCCGGACTAATCCCGCCCAGCGAAGGTCAAATTCTCTACCACAATCGTCCTTTAGTCGGCTTAAATCCTGGGGTAGCAATTGTATTTCAAAACTTTGCTCTTTATCCCTGGCTGACGGTACTAGAAAATGTAGAATTAGGCTTGAAAGCTAAAGGAGAAATGCCAGAACCGCGCCTCCAAAAAGCCTTGAAAATGATTGATATTATCGGTTTGGACGGATTTGAAAATGCTTATCCGAAAGAACTTTCCGGCGGAATGCGGCAGCGGGTGGGATTTGCTAGAGCTTTGGCGGTGGAACCCGAACTGCTTTGCATGGATGAACCGTTTTCAGCTTTAGATGTTCTGACTGCTGAAAACTTGCGGTTTGAGTTATTAGATTTGTGGCTGGAAAAAAAGATTCCGACTAAAGCTGTGTTAATCGTAACTCACGGGATTGAGGAAGCGGTTATTTTAGCCGATCGCATTGTAGTCCTCGGCCGCAATCCGGGGCGAATTCGCGCCGAATTGACCGTCACTTTGCCACATTATCGTGATCGCAAAACTCCCCAATTCCAAGCCCTCGTAGACCAAGTGTACAAAATTCTGACGAATCCAGAGTTAAGCTGCGAAACCGTGGTTGCACCCGCTGCAAGTGCCACTACCGTGTCTCAACCTGAACCCGCGCCCAGTGCTAAATACCAATCTCTGCCGCAGGTGCGAACAGGTGCGATCGCCGGCTTATTGGAACTCCTGGAAGATCGCAAGGAAAAAGACCTCTACCGCCTTGGTCAAGAATTAATGTTAGAGGTTGACGACATTTTGCCGATCGTAGAAGCAGCAAAATTAATGGATTTTCTAATAATCCAAGAAGGCGACCTGCTGTTAACACCAGTTGGCATTCAATTCATTGCCGGCGGAATTGACCAGCGCAAACAAATTGTTCGCACCCAAATTCTCAGCAACATTCGCCTCGTACAGCAAATTTCTCGAATGCTTCAGGCCAAGCGCAATCACCGCATTTCTGAAGAGTTAATTCTGGATATTCTGGAAGCACACTTTAGCCCGAAAGAAGCCATGCGACAATTGCAAACAGCTATTGATTGGGGTCGCTATGCCGAATTATACAGTTACGACGAACCAGGGGGCGAAATCTTCCTAGAATCAGAAACTAAAGATGAGTAGTCAGTTGAAAGTTGAAAGTTGATAGTAGTCAGTTGATAGTAGTCAGTAGTCAGTTGAAAGTTGATAGTAGTCAGTAGTCAGTAGTCAGTAGTCATTGGTATTTTTACCGAATCATTAATAACAACTTCTGACTTCAACCTTCCATTCATCCGTTAAATTCGTTGCCGAACCTTCCATTCATCCGCTAAATCCGTTAAGAAATCCGCTGCCGAACTTCCTTCTGCCTTCTGCCTTCTGCCTTCTGCCTTCTGCCTTCTTCCTTCTTCCTTCCTTCTTTCTTCTTCCTTCTGCCTTCTGCCTTCTTCCCTCTTCCTTCTGCCTTCTGCCTTCTGCCTTCTGCCTTCTTTCCTCTTCCTTAGGAATTATGACAAGACCTCTAACACCCGCCAATAAAACATTAGAAAGATCAGCTTGGACTTGGCAAGACGGCTTACTAATTTTAGCAATTTTCTCTCTAATATTAGTAATTGTCCAAACAGCATCTCAATTCAACAGTGACTACAACCCAAACTTTAAAATTGAGACCACGCTAAATGTCTTGCCAGCGTATACAGCCCAGACTCTTTTACGCATGACAGCAGCCTATTTTTTAGCCTTGCTATTTACCCTAGTTTATGCTTATTCAGCTTACCGATTTCCCCTTGCAGCGAAAATTTTAATTCCCTTATTAGACATTTTGCAGTCGATTCCGGTTTTATCCTTTTTACCCGGAGTTGTTTTAGCATTAGTTACTTTATTCCCAGGTCAAAGAATCGGCGTAGAACTCGCATCGATTATCTTAATATTTACTGGGATGACTTGGAATATGACCTTTAGTTTCTATCAGTCGCTTTCCGGCATTCCGCAAGAACTTAAGGAAGCTGCTCAAGTTTATCGGCTGAATGCTTGGCAGCAGTTCTGGACGTTAGAATTGCCCGCTGGTGCGATCGGACTGGTGTGGAACAGCGTCATGTCAGTGGCGGGCGGCTGGTTTTTTTTAATTGCGATCGAATCCTTTACCTTGGGCGAGAAAAATTTTAATTTGCCCGGACTCGGTTCCTATTTGGGCAAAGCAGCTAATGAAGGCAATTTTGGGGCGATCGGCTGGGGTTTAGCTGTATTAATTGGTGTGATTATCGCGATCGACTTTTTGATCTGGCAGCCTTTGATTGCTTGGGTAGAAAAGTTTAAATATCAAGCCGTAGAAGCGACGAATGTACCGCAGTCAAAGGTGTTGGATTTTTTAAGGCGATCGGCGACGTTGCGGGTGTTGAAGTCGCGAATATCGCCCGTAGGTGACAGTTTCGATCGCGCGCTAGCAAGAGGTTTTGCACCTGCTCATTTACCAAAAAGCCCTCGGCAACAAAGCCGCCTCGGCAATTGGATAAATTGGATATTTGTCAGCGGGTTTGCTGCGATCGTACTTTGGGGAACCTGGGAAGCGGTGTTGCTGCTCAGGTTCCTGAGTTTGTCTGACTGGCAAAAAGTCGTGGGAGGTGCATTTTTCACGGCTTTGCGAGTCATTTGCGCCCTATTTCTATCGCTGTTGTGGACGGTGCCTGTCGGAGTTGCGATCGGTCGAAATCCGCGTTTAGCCCAGATTTTGCAACCATTAGTACAAATAGCCGCTTCTGTACCAGCAACGGCTTTATTTCCCGTATTGCTACTAGCTCTAATTCACGCTGGAGGTGGCTTGCAAATAGGTTCTGTGGCATTGATGATGTTGGGTACAATGTGGTATTTACTGTTTAATGTGATTGCGGGCGCTCAAGCCATACCTTCGGAGTTGTTTGAAGCCGCGCAAGTTTACAAGCTTTCCCTAATACAACGCTGGAAAACTTTAATTTTGCCTGGAATATTCCCTTATTTAATTACAGGAATCATTACGGCGGTGGGTGGAGCTTGGAATGCGAGTATTGTCAGCGAATACGTGCAGTTTAAAGGTGAAATAATTAGAACAAGCGGTTTGGGCGAGACGATTTCCGAAGCTACCGCATCGGGAAATTTTCCTTTACTGTTAGCGGCTACTTCTGTGATGTCGCTGTTGGTTGTACTGACTAACCGTTTGGTGTGGCGACCGCTTTACCGTTTGGCTCAAGAAAAATATCAGTTGTTGGTTTAAATTGACAGTTGACAGTTGACAGTTGACAGTTGACAGTTGACAGTTGACAGTATAGCCATTCTCAACGGCGATGAGGTATGTCAGGTAATTGGTAATGAGTAATTGGTAATCGATCGCACTTTCCCGAACTCACGCTCTTTGGCGCTAGATCAAAAACACAATAGCAAGAAACTCGGTTTCGACAATACAGCTTGGTTTTGGTGGTGCCGCATCTGCCAAAAAATTGGGTTGCTCACCCCGCCCGTGTAAATCGTATAACTGCAACCAGTGGTGTCAATAGGCTATAAACTGGATTCAGGAAGGCGCGCAGCACAGGTTTAGGAGGGTCATCAGTGACAGAAAAAAATTATCAATCGTCTTCGCTACCCATCTACGCGCGAAAAGAACTGCGGGAATTAGTTCGATCGCAGTTAAAGGCCCTGTTGGAACAAGGAGACTTTCAAGGAGCAAAAGCGATTTTACAGCCGGTGCAGGAAGCAGACATCGCTGAAGCTATCGAAGGCCTACCAGAAACCATGCAAGTAATAGCTTTCCGGTTGCTTGCTAAAGACGAAGCGATCGCAGTTTACGAATATCTCGACTCCAGCGTTCAGCAGTCCCTCTGCGAAAAATTCAAACGCCAAGAAGTCATCGATATTGTAGACAAAATGTCCCCGGACGATCGAGCTAAACTTTTTGACGAACTGCCGGCAATCTTAGTCCGCCGCCTCTTAGGTGAATTGAGCCCAACGGAACGCGAAGCTACGGCCCAACTTTTGGGTTACGAAGCCAGTACCGCCGGCCGGATCATGACCCCAGAATACATTTCTCTCAAAGAAAGCTTTACCGTCGCCCAAGCTTTAGACCGAATTCGCTCTTTGGCTAGAACTACTGAAACAATTTATTCTCTTTACGTCACCGATGCGGCGCGATGCTTGAGTGGCATTTTATCCTTGCGGGATTTAGTCACTTCTCCCCTCGACAAAACTGTCGGCGAAATTATGACCCGCGAGGTAGTTTCTGTTCAAACGGGAACGGATCAAGAAGAAGTAGCGAGGCTGATCCAGCGTTATGATTTTTTAGCTGTGCCCGTTGTAGACCGCGAACAGCGTCTGGTGGGGATCATTACAGTTGACGATGCGATCGACATTTTAGAACAAGAAGCCGACAAAGATATTTATGCCTTGGGTGGCGTCCAGTCTGGTGGTGACAATTATTTTCAGACCGATTTAATCACCGTTGCTCGCAAAAGGGTCGTATGGCTGTTTATTCTGCTTTTAACCAATACTGTCACTGGCGCAATCATTAGAGCTCAAGAAGATATTTTGCAACAAGTAGTCGCCCTAGCAGCCTTTATTCCGCTGCTGACTGGCACTGGAGGTAATGTCGGAGCTCAGTCCTCAACAGTTGTAATTCGCGGTTTGAACACTGACGAAATTACAGCAATGGGGCCGATGAAAATAATTGTGCGGGAGGGGATGGCGGGAGCGCTACTAGGAGCTATATTGGGGACGGTAGCGACTGGCTGGGCTTATATTCTGCAAGGGAGTTTAGCGGTGGCCATCGCGGTGGGGGTGAGTTTGTTTGCGATCGCAATTTTAGCTTCTATTGCCGGTTCATCTCTGCCGTTTCTGTTTCGTTCTTTGGGTTTAGACCCCGCTTTAATGTCAGCTCCTTTTATTACCACCGCAGTTGATGTCCTCGGAGTTTTGATTTATTTCACTTTAGCTCGACTAATTTTGCAAATTTAATATATTTAAGTAGATTGTTATATAAAAAAAAACTATAGTAATTTTCAATTCGGCGATCTACAGCCTCCCAATGCCCAATGCCCAATTCCCAATGCCCAATTCCCAATACCCAATTCCCAATGCCCAATGCCCAATTCCCAATTCCCAATTCCCAATTAATAACCTATGTCATCATCTAATTCATCAACCAAAATCCAAAATCCAAAATCGAGCAATTTGTTAGAAACTGCTGAATTAATCTTTCTTGCTGCCTCGGCTGTGGGATTGGCTGCGAGTTTGGTTTGGCAGCAGAGCGTTTATGCTCAAATTCCTGTAGTGATTTCCCTCGTGTTGAATTTTGTGAACCGCCAGAAGTTGCGCGGGCAAGTTAAAACAAGTACGGTGGCTGTGTTCGATCGCGTAAACCAACAAGCAGCTACTAGCGATCGCGCGATCGAACAATTACAACTCGCTGTCAATGCTGTAGACGAAGCTCTTGCTCAAACATCTCGCGAAAATCAGAATGTTGGACAGGGAGAAAACACACACTCTATAATTTCAGCAATTGAGAACCTGCGCCAGCGGATCATAATTTTAGAAAAAACTATAAAAATGATTCAAAGCGAGATCGAAATCACCAGCCGCCAATTCAAACAACGGCCGGAGTTGCAACAAGTCGAAACTTTGACAACAATAATTCTGGACTTGCAGGAGTTTATCAACGAACTGCCGCAGTGGGGAAATTTGCAGCAGCGGCAGCTAACAGAACTTCAGCAAAAAGTAGACAATGCTTTGGCTGAGCTGGCTCAAGAAATGGCTGTGATTCCCCACCGTTTGCAGGAGGCTGTAGCTAGTCGCGGCGGGGAAATTAATCAACCGTTGGGTTCTGGTTTGAATGTCGAGCCAAAAAATGCCGATCGATCTAAAACCCAAAATGAGAAAATTCGCCAGAAATATCCCAGAGCTTATATCAAGTGGAGTCGGGAGGAAGACGAGAATTTGCAGAAAGAATATGCAAGCGATCAACAAATTGGCGAATTAGCTCAGAGATTTCAGCGACAGCCTGCTGCTATTCGTTTGCGATTGCAAAAATTAGGATTGATGGAATAATATCGAGGTAATTGATAATTGGTAATTTGGCAATTTTTCCCTCTCCCCTCTCCCTTCTTCCCTCTTCCTTCTTCCCTCTTCCTTCTTCCTTCTTCCTTCTTCCATAACAAAGTCGATCGCCCTTTTTATTCAAAAGAGCGATCGACTTTGTTTATTTATTCAGTACCCGCTGCCAACAGCGAGCCACTAACATCACATCTCAAGGCTAAAAAGCCTTGGCCTAGAAATCTTGCGGTAACAAAGAACTTAAACGCTCCAATAAAGGATCGGACTCCCGACGAGGAGCAACCTCAGCGTCAGAAACTAGATCATTCGCTACAGATTCAGACTCAATCGGATCAGGCTCTACTACTTTTGAAACTTGGGCAAAAGAAACTTGAGCAAACTTACTGTTAACACTCCCCTGCAACTGATCCAACTGTGCGCCCAATTGACTCAGGTGATGTTCCAGTCCCTCCAAACGGCTTAATTCCTCAGCAGAAACATTGCGCTCAAACTCAGCAAATCTGACCGCAAGTTCAGCAATACGCTCTTCCAACCGCTGAGAGCTATCTGTAGAGATAGGAGACTCAGATACAGACAAAAACTGCCACAAAGCTTGCTTGCAGAGATTGCTGAAAGTCTGATACTTCGTAAAAGCCAACTCTTTTTCAATAGCCGCCAGCAAAGTTTGATCCGCAGCATCTTCCGTAAACGCCACCGAGAAATTCGCCTTATTTTTTGCCCACAGTGCCATAGGGTTCAAGCCTTAATGCGTTACTTTATCGTGGCTAGCTGAGCCTCAGCATAAATAAACTGTCCCAAAGCATTAGCTTTCCGAGAAGGCTGAGCCAAGTGAGCCTTAAGATTGGCGTCTTTCAGCAAAGGTTGGAGAACCTCCCAGAAAAACTCGCCGCCACCGCCAGTCAGAACTACATCCGTCACCCGTTCCGGCAGCCACTGCACCAAACGTTCGGACAGTTCGTTAGCGAAAGCCTCCCGCAAATCCTTAATAATCGGATCTAAATTAGTCGGCTTAGTCGCTCCTCTAGGACGGTAGAAACGTTGGCCTTCCGGCTTATTCACCGCTTCTAGTAAAGACAGAGATTGAGGGTCTGCGCCCGGAATCTTTGAGGCAACTTGTTCGTAGAACTTGTTCATGGCGAAGGAATCGCTCTTAGAAGCCGCGCGGGCGAACCGGAAACGATCGACCATTAACAAATCGGTAGTTTGGTGTCCGATATCGACAACAGCCACCGACAGTTCCGGCAACTCCGGCGAAAACTCCTTGTTGTCTTGAGCCTCGCACCAAATTAGGCTGCCGAATCCTTCCGGCATCACCCAAACGTGGCGGATGTCAATTTCCAAACGTTCGCCGCGATAGATCACAACGTGGGGAGAGCGCAGTTGGCTGATAATCTCTTCCTTTTCTTTCTCAAACTGATCCTGCGAATAAAAAGGCAAACCCAGCACTACTGCCATTTCGCCCTTCATTTGGAAATATCCAGCACAGGAAAAAACCTTAACCAAAGCATCTACTACTTTCGACTGGTCAGCGCCGCCGAGATTAGCGCCAAAGTCCGCGGCCAGTTGGCCGATGGCGTACCCCTTGCCTTGGTGCTCCAGCCACATATCCAACAGAGGGTCTGTTGCTTTTGACTCAAAGCTGCCGCCCCGCACCTTTTCGACGGGCATCGCAGCCACGTTGGCAGGGATGAATACAACACCATTTGGGTTGCGACTCACGCAAGCTTTAGTTGCTGTACGACCCAAATCAGCACTAATAATCGATTTGTGAGAAGCGATCTTAGTCTGCTGCGTCAGCATAGCCGAATTAGGAACAAGCTGTCTAGTTGTCATCAGAAAAATGGGTAGAAACCCCGTCCTTCTAGGACGGCTTTATTATTGTTTTGGATATACTACCGCCTTGGGATTGGTTGGTTCGGTGTGCTTTTGTGTTGCACTCTCAACGGGACAGTTACCGTTTCAAGTCTCCCAATCCTGTACGCATAGCATTTTGCTCTTTCGAGCCTCCCTTGCGGGGTAAAGTTAGCTTGTCGGCCAATGTTTTCTGAGCTTTTTAGACTTGCAGCACTGTTTCAGTGACCTTGAAACTGTTTAACTGCAAATGACATGGCAGGGGACTAGCTAAGCATCCGCCCGGTGTCGTGACTCAAAAAACGTAGTCAGTTAAGACTTAGGCTGGTCAGAACGGCTTGCTAGATTTCTCTTTCAAGCCTCATGCCGTCAGGGCTGAGGTTCCTGACGCCTTATCCCTTGACACTGCCGCGCTTAAAGACAGTGGGTTTTGCGGCGATTCTTCTAACTTTACCTAGATTGGTATCGAAATCAGCATCAAACATTATATTCGGGACGATCGCCCTTATGGTAACTAACCTAACTTTTTCTTGATCGCGACGATCGTCATCATCTTGCCCGATCGTGCATTGTTAAGTTAAATTTAGTTAAGATTCTGAGTGTAAACTTTTGTCACACTCATCCCACACCGCCAGCTTACCCGATCTGTCCCCAATTCAAGGCACCCGCATTTATGAAAATTTCTTGGCAAACTATACTACTTTGGACTTTACCCGCCCTAGTCATCGGCTTTTTCCTGTGGCAGGGAGCCTTCGCCGCATCCCCCGCAGAGATGAGCAAGAACACCGCCAGCACCCGCCTGAGCTACGGTAGATTTTTAGATTACTTAAACGCCGATCGAGTCACCAGCGTTGATTTGTACGACGGAGGCCGCACAGCGATCGTCCTAGCCGTCGATCCCGAACTGGACAATCACGAGCAGCGGTGGCGGGTGGACTTGCCCTCAAATGCCCCAGAACTCGTTGCTAGACTCAGAGACTCCAAAATCAGCTTCGACACTCACCCGCTGCGCAACGACGGCGCCATCTGGGGAGTTTTAGGCAATCTAGTATTTCCCCTATTGTTAGTAGGAGGGCTGTTTTTCCTGTTCCGCCGAGGTGGCGGCAACGTGCCAGGAGGCCCAGGCCAAGCCATGAATTTTGGCAAATCCAAAGCACGCTTTCAAATGGAAGCTAAAACAGGCGTACTGTTCGACGACGTAGCAGGCGTAGAAGAAGCCAAAGAAGAACTCGCCGAAGTCGTGACATTCCTCAAAAAACCCGAACGCTTCACCGCAGTCGGCGCCAAGATTCCCAAAGGCGTGCTGCTAGTTGGCCCTCCCGGAACAGGTAAAACCATGCTGGCAAAAGCGATCGCAGGCGAAGCCGGCGTCCCTTTCTTCAGCATCTCCGGTTCCGAATTTGTCGAAATGTTCGTCGGTGTCGGCGCATCCCGCGTCCGCGACTTGTTCAAGAAAGCTAAAGAAAATGCTCCTTGCATCATCTTCATCGATGAAATAGATGCAGTTGGTCGTCAGCGCGGCGCTGGTATCGGCGGTGGTAACGACGAACGGGAACAAACCCTGAACCAGTTGCTGACCGAAATGGACGGTTTTGAGGGCAATACTGGCATTATCATCATTGCTGCCACCAACCGCCCCGACGTGCTCGACTCAGCGCTGCTGCGTCCGGGACGTTTTGACCGCCAAGTTAGCGTCGATGTACCGGATATCAAAGGTCGCTTGGAAATTCTGGAAGTTCACGCGCGCAACAAGAAGCTGTCTGCGGAGATTTCTTTGGATGCCATCGCCCGCCGGACACCCGGTTTTACTGGCGCTGATTTGGCTAACTTACTCAACGAAGCTGCTATTTTAACGGCGAGACGACGCAAAGAAGCGATTACGATGCTCGAAATTGACGATGCAGTCGATCGCGTCGTCGCAGGTATGGAAGGCACACCGCTGGTAGACAGCAAGAGCAAACGCTTAATTGCTTACCACGAAATCGGCCACGCGATCGTCGGTACTGTAATTCAAGCCCACGATCCCGTACAAAAAGTTACCTTAGTTCCTCGCGGACAAGCCCGCGGCTTGACTTGGTTTATGCCTAGCGAAGACCAAGGTTTAATTTCTCGATCGCAAATCCTAGCCCGCATTAGTGGTGCTTTGGGTGGACGCGCCGCCGAAGAAGTAGTTTTCGGCGATGCTGAAGTCACCACCGGTGCCGGCAACGACTTACAGCAAGTCAGCGGCATGGCGCGGCAAATGGTGACTCGCTACGGGATGTCTACCTTGGGGCCGATCGCCCTAGAAGCTCAACAAAGCGAAATTTTCCTCGGCCGCGACTACACAGCGCGATCGGAATATTCCGAAGAAATTGCTTCTCGGATTGACTCGCAAGTTCGGGAAATTGTCGATCGTTGCTACGACGACGCCCGCCGAATTATTCGCGAAAATCGCACTGTGATCGATCGCCTAGTAGATTTGTTAATCGAAAAAGAAACCATCGACGGCGAAGAGTTGCGGCTAATCGTCTCTGAATACACTTTTGTTCCTGAAAAAGAACAATATGTTCCTCAGCTTTAAAAAGCTAATCTTGACGGCAAATATTCAGGGCGAATAGAATTCGCGACTACACAAACAAAGTCCGCCGACGCGGACTGAAGAAATTCAACCCGCCTTACAGCGGGTTTTGTCTGTCTAGGAGCGATTTTAACCGCTGAGTTGATTTTTCGATATAATAACCGCAGATGTAGGCGCTTCGCCTTCGGGAAGGGTACGCAAATTAACGCAGATGCAAACTAGATTTTTAAAACATACAACTAAGAATTTGTCAAGCCTTTTTCTAGCTACTTTGATTTTTGTTTCCGTCAATACTTTGAGCGCCAGCGCCGAAAAATTAAGATGTTTTGTAGATATTTGCATCGATCCCAGCAGCGTAAAATTAAGTAAATCAAATTTTCCCGGCGCTCCCTCTTATCCAGTCAGAATTTTTTTAGGAACTCAGAAGTTTAGTGACCAGAAAATGCGGGCGCAGATGGAAGTTAACTGCAAGCAGCGAGAGTTTAGAACTGTCAGAATTAGCGAAGATGGTGAAAACTGGTCGAATTTCGATCCCAGATGGACTTTAGTCGATCGCGACTCATTTTTGTCAAGGCTGGTTGACTATACCTGTAAATTGGCGATCGAATAAGCATAAAATGTCGATGGAGACTTCCTAATTAGACCTCTTGCAAAAATAGCTAGAACGGGCAAGATTCCCAATTCCCAATTCCCAATTCCGAATCTGTACCTCACTCACTTGAGAATTGCTATATGTGTATTGATCCCACCGAGTACGCGCGACGTAGCTATCCCGCAGGAAATCAACTTCTCGATACCTGCGAAGCATTGGTAGCAGAGCAAAGCGAAAAAATTCGCGAACTCGAAGAGCATTTGCAGCAGCAGAGAGAATTGTGTCAGAAATTAGCAGCACAACTCAAAGCAGTCAAAAATGCAGGTTCTTCGGGTTTCGCAACTGAATTGGATATCGCCGACGACGAGCGAAGTCAGTTAATCGCATCTCTCGAAAAAAGCCAGGAAATGTACCGAACTCTGATCAAACATTATCCGAATGGCTCGGTATTTTTGTTCGATCGCGATTTGCGGTATACTCTCGTTGACGGTCAAGGTTTGGCACCAGTTGGTTTGTCCAAAGAACTGTTGGAAGGCAAAACATTATGGGAAGTATCCCCACCTGAAGATTTGCCACTTTTTGAGACTACATATCGCGCGGCTTTGGCAGGAAAAGAGAATAATTTTGAATATAAATACCGCGATCGCATTTATTCAACAACAATTGCTCCCGTTAAAAACGACCGGGAAGAAATTTTTGCAGGAATGGTCGTTACTCAAGATATTACCGAAAAAAAACAGGCAGAAATAGCGCTGGAAGAAATCAAAAATCAGCTAGAAATTAAATATCAAAAGCGCACTGAAGACTTGAAAACAGCCAACAATCAATTGCAGGAAGAAATTCTCTCTCGCTGGCGCGCTGAAGAAGCTCTGCGGGAAAGCCAGGAACAGCTAGAATTGTTTTTCTCTCAATCTTTAGATGGCTTTTTCTTTATGATGCTGGAGGAACCAGTACACTGGAAAAATGCCGCTGACAAGGAAAAAGTTTTGGATTACGTATTTGCTAACGGGCGGATAACGAAGGCAAACGATGCTTTGATCACTCAATACGGAGCTAATCGGGAAGAGTTCATTGGCCAAACTCTTAACTTTTTATTGTCCCACAACTTGGCTGGCTGCAGAGAGATATTCAGGCAATTTTTTGATGCTGGCAGAATTCACATCGAAAATGACAATCGCAAGTTTGACGGGACTACAATTTGGGTGGAAGGCGACTATATTTGCATTTACGATTCTCTCGAAAGAATCGTGGGGTATTTTGGCGTGCAGCGCGATATTAGCGATGCGGTGGTTGCAGCTACGCAAGGGAAAAAAGCTGAAGCAGCACTGAAAGAAAGTGAAGAAAGATTCCGACAGCTAGCCGAAAACATTGAAAGCGTGTTTTGGATGGTAGGCATTCAACCGCAGGAAATTATTTATATCAGTCCAGGTTACGAAGAAATTTGGGGCAGAAGCTGTGCTGAATTGTATGCTGGCGGACATTTTTTAGTAGATTCCCTCCATCCAGAAGATCGAGCTCGCGTTATTGCTAAATTTTCTAAAAAAATTGTAACTGAAGACGAGACAGAATATCGAATTGTCAGGCCGGACGGCGAAATTCGCTGGATTCGCGATCGGGCTTTTCCCATTATAAATCAAGCTGGTGAAGTTTACCGCGTTGTTGGCATTGCAGAAGATATTAGCGAAAGCAAACAGGCCGAAAAAGCGCTCCGTGAAAGTGAAGAACGCTTTCGCCAGCTAGCAGAAAATATCCAAAATTCCTTCTGGCTAATGTCTGCTGAATTCACCGATTTATTGTATCTGAGTCCAGCTTACGAACAAATCTGGGGGCGCAGCAACGAAGAATTATATGCCGAGCCCTTAAAAATGATGGAGTGGGTGCATCCAGAAGATAAACATTTGTTGGAAGACTCAATGGGGCGAGTGTTGCAGGGTGAGTCCACCAATATCGAATATCGGATTTTTCGGCCAGACGGCACAATGCGCTGGGTGTGCGATCGAGCTTTTCCTATTTACGATGAATCGGGCAATATTTACCGCATCGCTGGTATTTGCGAAGATATTAGCGATCGCAAATTGACTTCTGCTCGCATCCAAGCAGCACTCCGCGAAAAAGAAGTATTGCTCAAAGAAATTCACCACCGAGTCAAAAATAATATGCAGGTAATTTCCAGCCTGCTGCAACTTCAAGCTCAATACATTGAAGACGAACCTACGCTAGCTTTATTTGAAGAAAGCCAAGTCCGCATCCATTCAATGGCTTTGATTCATGAGCAACTTTATCAATCCGACAATCTCGATCGGATCGATCTCCCGCCCTACGTTGAAAATTTGGTTGCTAATTTGTATCAATCTTTTAGTTCCGGCAATACTTCCATCCAATTCAATATCAACGTTGACCCAATTTCTTTAAATATAGAAACCGCAATTCCTTGCGGTTTAATCATTAATGAATTGGTTTCTAATTCCTTAAAATATGCCTTTACCAAAAGTTTGGCAGGTGAAATTAATATTAATTTTCATGAAATAACTTCTCAGCAATTTCACTTAAGTATTCAAGATAACGGCAGGGGATTTCCGGCGGGTTTCGACGTAGAAAATACCGAAACATTAGGATTGCGATTAGTGCGGATGTTGACTTGCCAATTAGATGGAACTCTTGTCATTGACAGTGAGTGCGGAATTTGTTACGATATTAGTTTCGCTGAGTTGACTTATCGACGGCGCATTTAAAAAATAATATGAACCCGATCAAGATTTTGGTGGTCGAAGACGAAGTGATTGTCGCCGAAGACATAGCAGGCAGGTTGAAAAAACTGGGTTATACAGTAACAGCTACGGTTGCTTCAGGGGAAGAAGCCCTGGAAAAAGTCGCAGAAGAACGGCCAGATTTAGTGCTGATGGATATCGTGCTTAAAGGTGACATGGATGGTATAACAACAGCCGAAAAAATCAGAACCAAGGTAGATGTACCAACAGTATTTTTAACAGCTTATGCCGACGAGAAAACGCTGCAAAGAGCGAAACTTACAAACCCATTTGGTTATATTATCAAACCATTTCAACAACATGATTTGCGGGTGGCGATCGAGATTGCCCTGCACAGGCACGAAATCGAAACCAAGATGCGACAAGCTCTCAAAGCTTCGGAAGCAGCGAGAAATTCGGTGGAAGAAAAATCGCACCGCCAAAACCAATATATTTCAATGGCTGCTCACGAATTGCGCAACCCGCTCAACGCGATTTTAATCTCTGCGGAACTCCTAGAGCTCGATCGCACTCGCAGCAGTGACGAATCCCAAGTCAGAACCCTGCGGCTAGTCCACTCAGCTACCCAGAAGATGAACCAGCTAATCGACGATATGCTGTTCATGGGGCGAGCAGAAGCAGGCAAACTCAAATGTCATCCATTACCGATAAATTTAGTCGAATTTTGTCAAGACTTGCTGGATCAATTGCAGTTAGGAAATGAAGCAAAACACAAACTAACATTAATTACGTCAGATGTTACCAGCGCCATATTAGATCAACAATTGCTCCACGGCATTATTTCTAACTTAATCGTCAACGCTATCAAATATTCGCCAAACGGCGGGCAAGTCATTTTGGAATTGGAATGCCGTCAAGCAGGCGAGGGAGACAAAAAAGCTATTTTCTGCTTATCTCCTCAGTGTTTGTTTGCCAATTACCAATTGACAAATATTAACTCTCCGTTACTAATTATGCGCATCCGAGACGAAGGTATCGGCATCCCAGAAACCGAAGTAGGGAAAATATTTGAAATGTTCTACCGCTGCAAGAATACTGGAAAGATTAAAGGTAACGGTTTGGGATTAACAATTGTTAAAAAAGCGGTTGAATTGCAAGGAGGTGCGATCGGCTGCGAAAGCAAAATCGGCGTTGGTACTACCTTTACAGTCGCGCTTCCTTACGTGGCTCTTTCCTGCAAAACTCAGTCAGATCGATGAGAAGAAAAGAAAACTTGCACCGAACTGCGGCTGGTTGCTTTGTATTTCAAATGGTAAATGAGACTATCAAGGTAATAGCTAAGGAAAAAGGCAACGATGGAGTATTCCACACCGATTCGGTTACAGCGCACCCTCACTGTTGCGGAAGCCTGGGGGTTTAGTGTCGTGGGATTTCTCATCTGGCTGACGCTGGCTCCCACGATCAATCAAGAACTGGGCACAGCCGCCCTGTGGGTTTGGATTCCCGGTGTGCTGGTGGGGATGCTATTGAGCCTGCAAATGCGACAACTTGGCAGCAAGTGGCAAGATGTCTCCGGTGGCACTCCCAGCTATGTGGCTCGTTTGCTGCCGAACTATCCGGCAGTGGCGCGATATGTGGGTTTTGCCTACTATTTGAGTTGGGTGTCGGTTCCTCCCATTAACGCGATCGTCCTCACGGCTCTGGTGCAACATCATCTCGAACCGATGAATCTGACAGTGCCAGAGAAAGCCCTGGAAATTGGCTTCACGCTGGTTGCATATTTTGTGGCGTTTAGTGGGTCGCGAGCGCTGGCAATTTTGCACCTCTTCTTTGTGCTACCGTCGATCGGCTTTCTCTTCCTATTTATTGCTCAAGGCTTAGGCTGGTTAGCCTTTGCACCCGACAGTCCGGGCTTGTTGCCATCTAAATTCAGCTCCATTAGTTCTCCCAACGGGCTGAAGTGGTATTTCTGGGCAGCCTATGCTTTCTACTCCTCTGACACTGTGGCCGCCTTTATTGCAGATAGCAAAAAACCAGAGATGACCCTCAAATTTCTGTCCTGGTTTGCCTGGTTAATGCCCTTCGTTTACATTGGGGGCTCCTGGGTGTTCATGCGACTGGCAAGCGACACATCGCTCGGTAGCGATCTCTATGCCAATTTGGTGGCGGCAGCTAAACCGTTTTGGGGATCTTATACCTCTTTGTTGATGACCCTGTTGATTACCTCTAGCTGCCTTCTGGGAACCGCCACAACAGTGTCCAATACACCGCGCTTTTTGTATCAGGGAGCGTTAGATGGAAACATGGCTCCAGTGTTTGGAGTGTTGTCGCGTCGAGGAACACTGGAACCTGCGCTGATTTTAACCTTACTCAGTAGCCTCCTGTTTTTGGTATGGGGTGATGTCAACCGCATTGTGGTGATCTCTTGTGTGTGCTTGGTCGTTTCAATTATGTTCGTTCATCTGGCGCTGTGGCTGCGCCGCCACGATCCTGATGTCCGATGGGGACATTTGTCCCTTGGGATTGCGATCTTTGAATTTATTGCCTTAGTAGTGGGAGGGGTTGCCTGGGGTTGGCAAGATTTTCTGATTGGTATTCTGTTGCCGATCGTTCTGATTGCCCTGGATGCGATCGTGCGACGCAGTTCCTTCGCGCCATTCGGGCCCGCCTGGTGGGATCGACTGCACGCGAAACCCCAAAACCCAGTCAAAGACCGAGATTTTCTAATGGCTCAGGTCAGCATTCTAATTTTGCTGGTCTGCGCTGCATCCACGGTAAGCTGGTTCGTGTGTACCTGGATTCGCCCTACAAGCAATGCTCTCAATCCCGAAATTCTGATTATTTTATTGATGACGCTGGCGTTTGTAGCGGTGGCGATCGCCTGCTGGACTTCCCTACCTCAAGTTGCTGCCATTCACGAACTGGCAGTCATCGCCACCGATCAAGCTCGGCAGCTAGAGCAAACCCTGAGCGCGCTGCAAACCGCTCAAGTGCAAATGGTGCAGAACGAAAAAATGTCCAGCCTGGGTCAACTGGTGGCAGGGGTTGCCCATGAAATCAACAATCCAGTCAACTTTATCCACGGCAACATCACGCCTCTGAATGATTGCACTGAAGATTTGCTGCGGATGATCCGCCTCTACGAACAGCGCCATCCGGGCGACGATCCAGAAATTCGCGCCTTAGCTGAGGAAATCGATCTGGAATTTCTGGTAGAAGATGTGCAAAAAATGTTGTCTTCTATCAAACTTGGCACAAATCGGATTCGGGAAATTGTCATATCGCTGCGAAACTTTTCTCGCCTTGATGAGGCCCAATTCAAAGCGGTTGACATTCATGAAGGCATTGACAGTACATTGCTGATTCTGGGACATCGCCTCAAAGTCAAGACGGAGAACCCTGAGATCGAAGTGATTCTGGACTACAGTCAGTTGCCTCATGTCGAATGTTACCCCGGACAATTAAATCAGGTGGTGATGAATATTTTGGCAAATGCGATCGATGCGTTCGATGAAGTGAAGGGCGATCGCACTTACGAAGAAATCAAAGCCAGCCCCAATCAAATTATCATCCGCACTACCATGTTAGGTTCAGAATGGGTAGAAATTGGCATCACCGACAATGGATCGGGAATGCCTGAATCGGTGAAACAGAAAATCTTCGATCCATTTTTCACCACTAAGCCCGTAGGCAAAGGAACGGGCATGGGGATGGCAATCAGCTATCAAATCATCACCGAAAAACATGGCGGTAAGCTAGAGTGTTTTTCCACGCTGGGCCAAGGAACTAAGTTTTTGATTCAAATTCCGATCCGTCAGCCAGTCCGTGAGGCAGCATAACGAGATTCCCTAAAAAGTCTTCCACCTTAGACAATATTGCAAAAATAATTGGGACGGGCTCAAAGCCCATCCCGAATATACAATGTTTATTTGCTGACTAGCTTAATCATCAAAATCTTGCAAAATCCACTCAACCCCCGCAGCTAAATTTGCAGCAATAAAATCCGGTTTAGTATGGTGCTGATACTCCCCGCTCAACACGCTTTCGCCGTA
This sequence comes from Microcoleus sp. A6-C6, assembly GCF_036705955.1. Lineage (NCBI taxonomy): Bacteria > Bacillati > Cyanobacteriota > Cyanophyceae > Oscillatoriales > Microcoleaceae > Microcoleus > Microcoleus sp. A6-C6. The sequence continues at coordinate 38,676 of NZ_JAUBVR010000005.1, forward strand.
ACCAGTCTGCACTAAAATACCAGTACAACCGGCATTGTGAGCCATATCAACATCAGTCGCTTTATCCCCCACCATAAAACTATTGGGCAAATCCAAATCGTGTTCCCAAGCCGCCGCTACTAACATCCCCGTATTCGGTTTTCGCCAAGTCGTATATCGCGTAAATTCTGGGTTTGTTCCGCCTTCCGCTTCGCTCAAATAAGGACAGTAATAAAGAGCATCTAACCTCGCTCCAGCTTCTTGTTCTAATAACAAACACAGGCGTTTGTGCAAAGCTTCAACATGGCTGACCGGATAATAACCCCTCGCAGGCCCGGATTGATTGGAAACCAAACAGCAAAATATTTGTCGATCATTTAAACGGCGTACAGCTTCAGCTATGCCTGGGATTAAATGCAAATCTTCTAGTTTGTGAATGTAGCCAGCTTCGATATTGAGAACGCCATCGCGGTCGAGAAATACTGCTCGTTTCATAGAATTGCGATCGGATTGTAGATACTGTCTGGAACTGTCAAGGAGTAGCGCTCAAATAATTGGAGTTTAAAGGCTTTTGGGATTTTAAGATGCCAAAAACCGTTTGACCTCAATTATACTCTAGCTACCATGAAAAATTCAAGCCAGTATCCATAGATATTGCAATTAATTGATCCGCCCCGTCACTACTTTTTGTACCAAGCTTGGCGCCACTCTTTCATTTGCTCAATTTCTTGCTTTTGCGAAGTCAGAATCTCTTGAGATAATTTCTTCATTTCCGGCCGTTTCGACTTCTTCAAAGCATCTTCAGCCATCACTAAAGCTCCTTCGTGGTGGGGAATCATCGCATTCAGAAATCGCAGGTCAAATTCAGCATCAGCCGCCCCTAAATCCATACTCATCATCATGCTTTGCATTTGTTCGGGAGTCATTGCCATCATGTCACCCATTTGAGCGTGATAAGCCATCGGTGTATTTTCGGCTTTGGCGTACCAGTTTTTTCGCCACTGTTTCATTTGATTGATTTCGCGGTTTTGAGCGGCAATCATGTTATTTGCTAGTTTTTTCATTTCCGGGCGTTTGGATTTATTTAGCACATCTTTCGCCATGTTTATAGCACCTTGATGGTGTACTGTCATGCCATCAATAAATCGCAAATCGTAGTTGGCATCAGCAGGGCCTAAATCCATTGACATATTGTGATTCATGCCATAATTCATGCCACCGCTGCCGCCTTGTGCCACGTCTTGCTTGTTGTTCGTTTGAGTTGCTGTCGTAACATTTGGGGCTTGAGTTTGGCTTGTCGGAGCTTTTGAACAAGCTGCAAGCACTCCGCTGGTTAAAACGGCTGTGGCGGTCAATGTCAGCGCTGCAAAGCCTGTTTTTAATGAAGTTGATTTCATTGATTTTATATCCTTAAAACTGCCATTTATATTTAGTTTCTCAGATAGAAATGAAATCAGGATGAAATTATTGATGATCATCTGTAAATAATTCTTGCTGTGCCGTCTCAGGTAGCGTGTTAAACCACTTTTTTCATAATTCCAGATTTATTTCGCAATTCCCTTGACTCTCCTGCTGACTGGAGACTTTACAATGGAGTTAATTCATTAATTGAGCAGAGTAGTTTCTGCTGAGGTTCCAATTATGACTTTACAGCTAAAAGTACCCAAGATGGCTTGTTCTGCTTGTGTGAATACAATAACCAAAGCAGTCCAAGCCATTGACTCAGCCGCCGCTGTTGAGGCGGATCTCAAGACAAAATTTGTCACGATTCAAACGGCTAAGGAGGAAAGTGAAGTTAGAAAAGCGATCGCATCTGCTGGCTATCCTGTAGATTAATTTTTAGGTCAACGCCAGCGGTTTCTAACTTTAGGAATACAGCCATTTCATCTTAATTTCACATTAGGGTGAAATGCTGAAAACTATAACCGTAGCGTCCAGCAATCGCACCAATCATTTCGAGCGCAATTCTCCTCAGTAATTTGGAAACTCGGTCATGCCAATTACTAAATACCTTGGCAACCTGCGCTCTTATTTAGTTTAGGAGTACCCTATGGACAATCTTACACTTAAACTGCGGGGAATGAGTTGTGCTTCTTGTGCTTCATCTATCGAACAAGCGATTAAATCTGTTCCCGGCGTAATTGAGTGCAGCGTCAATTTTGGGATGGAACAAGCAGCTATCCAATACGACTCTAAGCAAACCAATTTAGCAGCAATTCAATCAGCGGTTGATGCTGCGGGATACGAAGCTTTGCCACTTCAAGAAATGGCGGCTGAGGATGATTCAGCCAAAGCCGATCGCAAATCTGAGTCTCAAAACTTGCAGCGAAAACTCTGGACAGCAGGTATCATCAGCATCCTGCTGTTTGTGGGTGGTATTCCAGCCATGACTGGCTTGCACCTGCCATTCATCCCCGCATGGCTGCACAATTTTTGGCTGCAATTAGTGCTGACATCACCGGTACAGTTTTGGTGCGGCAAATCATTCTATGTGGGCGCTTGGAAATCCCTAAAACGGCGCGTCGCGACAATGGATACCCTGATTGCTTTGGGAACGAGTGCAGCCTACTTTTATTCGGTATTTGTGACATTTTTCCCCGGTTTTTTTACGGCTCAAGGTTTGACTCCTAGCGTTTACTACGAAGTGGCCGCCAGCGTTGTCGCCTTAATTTTGTTGGGGAAAACCCTAGAAAATCGGGCTAAGGGAGAGACTTCGGAAGCTATTCGCAAACTCATGGGTTTGCAAGCAAAAACTGCTCGGATAGTTCGCAACGGGGAAGAGTTGGAAGTGCCGATCGCCCAAGTGGAAATTGGCGACATCGTACAGGTGCGGCCGGGCGAGCAAATCCCCGTAGACGGAGAGGTAATTGAAGGCTCTTCGACGGTAGACGAAGCAATGGTTACGGGAGAAAGTTTGGCTGTCAAAAAGCAGCTTGGCGACGAAGTGATCGGAGCGACAATTAACAAAACTGGCAGCTTTAAGTTTCGCGCGACAAGAGTTGGCAAAGATACATTTTTAGCTCAAATTGTCAAGATGGTGCAGGAGGCACAGGGTTCAAAAGCACCGATTCAAAAGTTAGCAGACCAAGTAACTGGTTGGTTTGTTCCCGTAGTAATTGCCATCGCTTTAGCTACTTTTATTATTTGGTTTAATGCGACGGGTAACTTCACTTTGGCGACTGTGACAATGGTGGAAGTGTTAATTATTGCCTGTCCCTGTGCTTTGGGTTTGGCGACTCCGACTGCTGTGATGGTGGGAACTGGTAAAGGTGCGGAAAACGGGATTTTAATTAAAGGAGCCGATAGTTTAGAATTAGCGCAAAAAATTCAAATTATTGTGTTAGATAAAACTGGGACTCTCACGGAAGGGAAGCCGACTGTAACTGATTTTGTGACTGTTAAAGGAACGGCGGATAGCAATGAGTTAAAGTTGCTACAATTGGCGGCTTCTGTAGAACGAAATTCGGAGCATCCTGTCGGGGAAGCTGTTGTGAGATACGCTAAATCTCAAGAGGTGAATTTGACAGATGTTCGGGATTTTGAGGCCGTCGCGGGTAGCGGTGTGCGAGGGGTTGTGGGCGGAAAGTCGATCGCCCTGGGAACACTCAGGTGGATGCAGGAATTAGGCTGCGATACTGAATATCTGGAGCTGCGCGCGCGAGCTTTGGAAGTTTCGAGCAAAACGGTGGTTTGGATGGCTGTAGAGGGCAAAATTGAGGCAATTCTGGGCATTGCTGATGCCCTCAAACCGTCGTCAGCGCAGGCGGTGAAAGCGCTGCAAAAACTCGGTTTGGAGGTGGTGATGCTGACTGGGGATAATCGATCGACTGCGGAGTCGATCGCCCAATCTGTCGGTATTACTCGCGTTTTTGCCGAAGTTAGACCAGACCAAAAAGTCGCTAAAATCCAAGCGCTGCAAGGGGAAGGCAAGATTGTGGCGATGGTGGGAGACGGGATTAATGATGCACCGGCTTTGGCCTTAGCAGATGTGGGAATTGCGATCGGTACCGGCACCGATGTGGCGATCGCAGCCAGCGACATTACCTTAATTTCAGGAGATTTGCAAGGCATAGTTACAGCAATTCAACTGTCACGCGCTACCATGCGGAACATCCGCGAAAACTTGTTTTTTGCCTTTATTTACAACATCGCTGGAATACCGATCGCCGCGGGCATTTTGTACCCAATTTTTGGCTGGCTGCTAAATCCGATTATCGCCGGTGGTGCAATGGCTTTTAGTTCGCTTTCGGTAGTGACTAATGCTTTGCGCTTGCGGAATTTTAAAGTTAAATCTGTTGCGTAAATTATGAGGAATTTGAAAAATGTTTAGTCAGCGTCAAATTTTAGGAAGCATCGGAAGTTTAGGAATTATAGTGGGAATGGCTTTCGGAGTCCAAGCTTCCCAAATGCCATTCAAAAATTCTACTTCAACCACTCAATTTCGCCCCATTCAACAACCATTCGGTTTAAAAGTTGGCGTAACTCTAGGAGGGTTGGCATTAATTGGTCTAGAATTGTGGTGGTTTCTATTTAGTAAAACTCAAGGGCAGCAAGCTGAGTCTATTCAGGGAATACAAGAGTTAACTATTACTGTAGACGGGGGTTATGAGCCTTCCACTGTAGTTGTGAAAGCAGGTCAATTAGTCAGGCTCAATTTCTTGAGGCGCGACCCAAATAGTTGTCTTGAAAAAGTGTTGTTACCAGATTTTCACATTGTGCGAGAATTACCTCTAAATCAGGTAACGGCTGTTGAATTCACTCCTCAAAAACCTGGACGATACCTATTTACTTGCGGCATGAATATGTTTAGGGGTGTGGTGGAAGTACAAAGCTAAATCAAATAGACAGTTATCAACCTGCGGCAACTGCGACGGTTGAGGCGCGAGTTTTTTAAGCAAGAAATCGCTAAAATAGATGAAAGCTTAAGAAATTTGGAGTGAGCTAAATGCAACTACTACACACGATGCTCCGAGTCGGCAACCTGGAAGAGTCCCTCAAATTTTACACCGAGGTTCTGGGCATGAAATTGCTGCGGCAAAAGGACTATCCAGACGGTAAATTTACTCTGGCTTTTGTGGGCTACGGCGACGAATCCGATACTACGGTTTTGGAATTAACATATAACTGGGGTGTCGCAGAGTACAATTTAGGCGATGCTTACGGTCATATTGCGATCGGCGTTGACGACATTTACGGTACTTGCGAAGCAATTAAAGCCTGCGGCGGTAAAGTTATTCGGGAACCAGGCCCGATGAAACACGGTTCAACTGTCATCGCTTTTGTGCAAGACCCAGATGGATATAAAGTTGAATTAATTCAACTGGAAAATCCACTCGACTAATCCAAGAAACCGGGTTTCTGCGATATTTTTGGTATCCTCACGAGATTTTGCAAGAAACCCGGTTTCTGAGGCTCCACACGATCGCTGTTATCATCAAATCACTTCAGATCAGAAGGGAACGACTATGCAAACCCAAGAAAAACCAGCAATCGCCAAGCAACCGCCAACCGAAAAACGCCACTACACCCCGGAGGAATATCTCGCATTAGAAGAAAGTGCGATCGACAAAAGTGAATACCATGATGGAGAAATCATACCCATGACAGGCGGAACAGCGAACCACAATAAAATTGCACTAAATTTTTGCCGAAAATTCCCCTTGAGTGTGAATGGTCAAGATTACGAGACTTTTATCAATGATCTGCGGCTGTGGATACCCCTAACTCGCCGCTACGTCTATCCCGATATCATGGTGATTCAAGGAGAACCACAATATCAAGGAAGTAACAAAACAATTGTTACAAATCCTCTGGTAATCGTCGAGGTTTTATCGAATTCAACCAAAGACTACGATCGCGGTGGTAAATTTCTCGCCTATCGCTCAATTCCTGAATTTCAGGAATACATTTTAGTAGATCAATATAGCTATCACATTGAGCAATTTGCCAAAAACTCTAACGGGAAATGGGTATTAACAGAATATGATTCAGAGGAATCTCTATTAATCCTAGAATCCGTAGAATTTCAAATGCCACTGAGAGAGATTTACGAACGAATTAACTTTGATGTTAAAGACGAAGAAGTCAGCCAGCCAACAAGTAATATTGAAGAATAATATCGAGTTTTCCCCCAATCCAAGAAACCGGGTTTCTGCGATAATTTTGGCATCTTCACCGAGGTTGAATGAAGAAACCCGGTTTCTGACTAGCACACATCGCCCCCCAATCCAAGAAACCGGGTTTGTGCGATATTTTTGGCATACTCACGAAGATTTAGTGAAGAAACCCGGTTTCTGACTCCCAATTTATGGCTTATTCTTAGGAACCTTTAAGACTTTATCCTTCGCCATTTTGTCAACAATTACGTCGCTGATAATGTGAGCTCCGTGGGAAGTAAAATGCACGCCGTCATTAATTTTTACATAGCCTCGCTTCCCCGATTTGTCAGCAACTATCGGAACAAATTTTCCCGATTCTGCAAAAGTTTCCCAAGTAGAAATAAATTCAATTTTGGGAGAAGCTTTTTTAGCATTTTTATAAATATTGTTCATGATTGGAAAAGCTTTGATATACGCAGATCTATTAGAGTTAGATTGACCTATCCAATACACTTTTCTTACGGAGGAAGAGCCAAGTAACTTGGCATATTTATCTACTCTTTCTTGATAAGCTTTTTGCCATTCTGGGGTCAGGATTGCCCGGTATTTTCCTTGAGAATCAATGATATCTTGAGGATCGTTGCCTCCGAACAAAATTATCACTACATCTGGTCGATAATCCTGGATAATTTCGCTGGTTCTGGCATACCAGTCATAATAATCTATCCGATTTAATCCGCTCGATACTTTGTAGTCAAGTTTTGTATTTGCGATATTGTATTTTTCCTTGAGAGTGTACTGGAGTTGAGTTCCTAAGTCGAACATTACGGAATCTCCAATAAATAAAAATTTGCGATAAGGTACGGTTAGTTTTGGTTTAGCTGGAGTTTGTTTTTTAGCAGGTTTTGGGGCTGCAACTGCCGATTTTGTTGCGGTTGTTACAGGAGAAGTTGCGGATTTTTTTGGAAGGCTATCGAAATTAATATCTTTAATTTTGCTCCAAAAATCTTGTTCTGATTTCCTGAAACCGTCTATTTCAATCTGGCGCGCTGCTTGTTTAATTTCGGAACTGGCTAAAGGAGTTGAAGAAAAGCTTTTCAGAAATAAGGATAAATTAGAAAACATTAAAGTGAGAATTACAGAAGTAACGATCAGCAAAAATTCTCGGTCTCTCATAAGAAGGAAGAAGGAAGAAGGAAGAAGGGAAGAAGGGAATAAGACATACACAGGAATCTTTTTAGCGATCCGTATTTTACGTTTAATTAGGTGGATTTACTTGCTTTTTTAGAAATTAAAGTAAATAAAAGGTGGGACGGTGCTCGGCCCCAGCATCAAGATAGCATACACGAACAGCGAAACTAAGACAACCCGAAAGAACAGGTTTTTTAAGGAAAATACGGTTTGCAATAGCTTGGAAATGCGATCGCCCCACAGGTTGATCGCGCCAATGACGGCAATTACTAGATACAATTGCCAAAAGTTGAATTGAAAAGTTGCAGCCGAAAAACGAAAGATTCCCTGAAAAAACCCGATCGCAGTTTCCCAGTTGGGAGTGCCGAAAAATACCCAACTACAGGTAACAAAGGTAAATGTTAACAACCAACTGAAAAATTTTGTAAATGTGGGAAAGCGATAGTCTATTTTCCAGCCGATAGCTTGGGGGATATCTTTACATAGATGGTTGACAACCAATCCTAAACCGTGAATTGCTCCCCAGACAATAAAGTTTAAACCTGCGCCGTGCCAAAATCCGCCGATCGCCATTGTCATCAGTAAATTTACGTACTTCCGCAATTTGCCGTATTTATTGCCGCCCAAGGGAAAGTAAAGGTAATCTCTCAGCCACTCGGAAAGACTGATGTGCCACCTTTTCCAAAATTCTTGCAAGCTGAGCGATCGGTATGGCATATTAAAGTTAGCAATGGGTTTGAAACCCAGCAAACAGGAGATGCCGTTAGCTAAATCCGAGTAGCCGCTGAAATCTACATAAATTAAACAGGAATAGGAAATTGCGGCGAGGATTAAATCGATGCTGCTGTATTGCTGGGGAACTTTGAATGGGAGTTGGGTGAAGTTAAACAAAAAGCTCGATAAAGTATATTTTTTGAAGAGTCCCGACAAAATTAAAACTATAACTTCTTCGATTTGATAATCGTATTTTTTAGGTGAATTTAGCTGCGTGTAAAATTCGCCAGCCCGCGAGATTGGCCCGGAGGCAATTTGGGGAAAGTAGGTAATGTAGGTGGCGTATTCTACAAATTTTGGACAGGAGATTTTGTGTTGGTAGCAGTCAATTAAATGGGAAATCATTCTAAAAGTGTAGAATGATACGCCGACGGGGGCGATTATTTGCAACACTTGAAAGGTAGCGGGAATCTGTAGCTGGTTTAGTACCTCAAATAAGGAAGTTACAAAGAAGTTGCAATATTTAAAGATGCCGAGGTTGGCAATGTTGAAAATTATGCCGGAGACGAAAGCAAGTTTTTTATATTTGCTGTGGCAGACAGCCCGGAGAATGATATAATTGTAGACAGTGCCTAAAACTAGGAGCCAGAGAAAATCAAAACTCCAAAAGGAATAAAATAATAAACTGGAAACTAGCAAGACAATTTTATATAAATCGATTTGAGGCTTCAAAGAGAGGATTGTGCTAAAAAGAATCAGGAAAAATACTAAAAATTGGTAAGTGGGAAATAACATAAATCTCAGTCGATTTTTTTTAAATGCTGGCAATATTTTCCTAAGTTCGATCGCGCGATCCGGTCAGACTACACCAAATTTTGGGGTGGATTGCGGACGGTAAGCTTGTACAAGCGGTCAATTGTGTGGCAACTTCCGCTCTTGTTAACCGCACTCATAGATTCACACATCGTGTTTCAAGATTATGATGGTTGTGAGACGATATATTGACGAATAACAACAGGAATCCCCTTGATTGTGAGGAACCAACGTGCAGCCAACAGACCCTAGCAAATTTACAGATCAAGCCTGGGAAGCCATAGTCAAATCCCAGGATGTAGCCCGCCGCTTTGCCAATCAGCAGCTAGAGGTTGAACATTTAGCGATCGCCATTCTAGAACAGCAAGCCCTAGCAAACAGCATTCTCAGCCAAGCTGGAGTCGATGTCCCCCGCTTGGCGCAGCAGTTAGATGCCTTTGCTAAACGACAGCCGAGAGTTGCCAACGCTGACCAACTATACCTTGGCCGCGGCTTAGAAGTGATGTTAGATGCTGCTGAGTCTGCCAGACAGACTTGGCAAGATAATTTTATCGCCGTTGAACATTTATTAATAGGCTTCCTAGAAGATGAACGAGTTGGTAGGCGATTGCTGACTAGGGGCGATGGGCCACCAGGCCGCCCCGGATACGATCGCAAACCAGCCCCAGGGACGATCGATCGCCCCAAACTCGATGAAGCAATCAAATCAATTCGCGCTACTACCAAAGTCAAAGATCAAAACCAAAGCCAAAGCCAAAGCCAAAGCCAAAGCCAAAGTCAAAGTCAAAACCAAAATCCCGAATCCAACTCCGACGCGCTGAGTAAGTACGGCCGCGATTTGACAGAAGCCGCCAAAGCAGGCAAACTCGACCCAGTAATCGGCCGCGATGAAGAAATTCGCCGTGTCGTCCAAGTTCTTTCGCGCCGCCAAAAAAACAATCCGGTGTTAATTGGCGATCCCGGAGTTGGAAAAACTGCGATCGCCGAAGGTTTAGCCCAGCGAATTGTTAACGGCGACGTGCCCGAATCTTTGAAAAATCGCCAACTATTCAGCCTCGATATGGGCAGTTTAATTGCTGGGGCAAAATTCCGAGGTGAATTTGAAGAACGATTGCGTTCTGTCCTGCGAGAAGTTATCGATTCCGACGGGCAAATTGTCCTATTTATTGACGAATTGCACACCGTTGTTGGCACTGGCGGCGGCGGCAGTTCCGGTTCGGGAATGGATGCTGGCAATTTGTTGAAACCGATGTTAGCCAGAGGCGAATTGCGCTGTATCGGCGCTACAACTCTCGATGAATTCCGCAAAAATATTGAAAAAGATCCGGCACTAGAACGCCGCTTTCAACAAGTATTTGTTGGCGAACCGACTGTGGAAGATACTGTTTCAATTTTGCGCGGATTGAAAGACCGCTACGAACGCCATCACGGGGTAAAAATTACCGATTCGGCGCTGGTTGCTGCTGCAACTCTGTCTTTTCGCTATATTTCCGATCGCTTTTTGCCGGATAAGGCGATCGACCTTGTAGATGAAGCGGCCGCCCATTTGAAAATGGAGATTACCTCCAAACCCGTGGAATTGGAAGGAATCGACCGCCGGGTGATGCAGTTGGAAATGGAAAAATTGTCGATTGAAGGCGAGGGAAAAGGTTCTCCCAGCCCCACCATCAGCCCCCGGATCGATCGCATCAAAACAGAGATTGACATCTTAAAAGTCAAGCAGGAAAAATTGTCATCTCAATGGCTGGGCGAAAAGCAGTTGTTGGATGCAATCAATAAATTGAAAGCAGAAGAAGACCAATTGCGAGTGCAAATCGAACAGGCAGAAAGAGCTTATGATTTGAATAAAGCGGCGCAGTTGAAATACGGTAAATTGGAGACTGCGGTGCGCGATCGCGAAGCCAAGGAAGCCGAACTTTTGAAACAGCAAGCTCAAGGTTCTTCACTGCTGCGGGAAAAAGTTACTGAGGGTGATATTGCGGAAATTGTGGCGAAATGGACGGGAATTCCGGTCAATCGGTTGTTAGAGTCGGAACGCCAAAAATTGCTGCAATTGGAAAGCCATTTGCACAAAAAAGTCATCGGTCAAGAGGAGGCTGTAACGGCGGTTGCTGCGGCGATTAGGCGGGCGCGGGCTGGTATGAAAGATCCCGGTAGACCGATCGGTTCTTTCTTGTTTATGGGCCCCACAGGCGTGGGAAAAACCGAGTTAGCGCGGGCGTTGGCGGAGTTCTTGTTTGACAGCGATGATGCGATCGTCCGCATCGATATGTCCGAATACATGGAGAAGCACAGCGTCTCCCGGTTAGTCGGAGCTCCCCCCGGATATGTCGGCTACGACGAAGGCGGACAACTTTCCGAAGCAGTGCGGAGACATCCTTATTCGGTAGTGCTGTTTGACGAGGTAGAAAAAGCGCACCCCGATGTATTTAACATTTTGCTGCAAGTGTTGGATGACGGCAGAATTACCGATTCTCAAGGTCGAGTTGTTGACTTTAGAAATACCGTAATTGTGATGACTAGCAATATCGGTAGCGATCACATTTTAGAGGTGTTTGCGAAGAAGGAAAAAACCGCCAAGAAACCAGCAACTCGCAAGCACGAACCGAAGGAGGTATCAATTCCCAAGACAGATTATAAAGTTGCTGATGATGGTACTGTCGAGGTGTCAGCCCAGCGAGTTGATATTGACAGTGAAGGTAAGACGGAAAGTAAGATTGAAATTAAGTCTGAAAACAAGTCTAACAATGAAAAATCCTTGACTCAAGAACGGGAGACAGACGAAGAGTACGAACAAATGCTAAAACGGGTGATGACTGCTTTGCGATCGCACTTCCGGCCAGAATTTCTCAATCGGGTGGATGAGATCATTTTGTTCCACACGTTGAGCAAGATCGAACTGCGGCAAATCGTCACCATCCAAGTGAAGCGGATCGAGCGGTTGTTGGCGGAGCAAAAAATCACTTTGGAACTCTCAGATGCGGCGAAAAACCATATCACAGATGTCGGTTACGATCCAGTTTATGGCGCTCGTCCCTTGAAACGCGCCATCCAGCGGGAGCTGGAAAACCCGCTGGCTAACAAGATTCTGGAAAATGCGTTTGTCGAAGGTGATACAATTGCGATCGACTGCGTAAATAACGCTTTGCAGTTTCGCAAAAAAGACTCTCTCCCCGCCCTGGTAGGTAACAGTTTGTAGCTGGATTTAGGAACAGGCTTTCTGGCCTGTTCCACCAAAAATAAATCTTCTTGTGTCCCAGAAAGCCTGGTAGTTTACAATCATGAAACAACTAACTAGAATCACTCTGAATCCAGAGGTAATGGGTGGAAAACCCTGCATTCGTGGCTTGCGAGTCACTGTTGGCACGATAGTCGGACTGATGGCATCGGGACACTCACCGTCCGACATTTTGCAGGCTTATCCCTACCTGGAAGAAGCAGATATATATGAAGCACTTGCCTATGCAGCGTGGCGAGTTGAAGAAGTAGAAATTCTTATCAAAATAGCGTGAAAATTTTGATTGATATGAACCTGTCACCTGAATGGACTCTCGTATTTACTAAATACGGAATAGAGTCTCTTCATTGGTCTACAGTCGGCGATCCTCGTGCCACTGATCGCGTTATTATGGACTGGGCGCGAGTAAATGGCTATGCAGTATTCACTCACGATTTAGATTTTGGTACACTGCTGGCAGCTACCCAAGCTGATTCTCCCACTGTAATTCAAGTGCGTATTCAAGATGTACTGCCTGCCAATATAGAGAGTTTGATTGTGGAAGTATTGCGTCAATTTGAGCCACAAATTGAGTCGGGGGCGTTCATTTCTGTGGATGAAACGCGATCTAGGGTGAGAATTTTGCCGATTACACTGCGATAACGCTTTCTGGCCTGTTCCACAAAAAATAAATCTTCTTGTGGAACAGGCCAGAAAGCCTGTTATTGAAAATAGTGAAGCGTGCTACTGAATATTACGAATTGCCCATCATGCGACTGGTATAAGCATCCATGCTGTATGCGGGAACGCGAACGCGGTAATCAATGTCTGTTCCAGTCACAGATTTTGCCAGTTGTTCAAAAGATTGATCATTCCAATTGCGATCGTGAATGGGCTTTGACTGTTCGCCCAGAAAATATGCTTGAGTACCAATCACTGAGGCCGCTACCCAACCGACGACCAAAAGAGCGATTACAATAATCATTTTTGTTTTTTCCTTAACTTTTGTTGCTTTATGTAAATAAATGTAACAAAATTTAGCAATCAACGTCAAGGTAGTGTAATGTCGTGCCAACCGTCCAGCAGGTACGGGATACCGCACCTTTGAGGGAAATATAGGGTGTAGTTAGCAAGCACCGGTATCCCAATTGTGAACTGTATCCGCAATAGCAAAATAGATTGTTTAATTTTTTAATTAAGAAATTATAAGTTTTGCGTTAATAAATTACGATTAAAACTCTGCCGCTAGCATGACGAATCGTGGCAAAATTATGCGTTATGATTTATCAGTTTGGATTTGAACTAACAAATCTCAATTACCAAATCGCCATTCCCAAATCAAAATTACCAATCACCATAAAAATTATGCCCAACTCAATGTTAAATGACGATCCATTGTGGTTCAAAGACGCCATCATTTACGAAGTACCAATTCGCGCTTTTGCAGACAGCAATGCAGACGGCATCGGCGACTTTCGGGGACTGACAGAAAAACTGGATTACCTGCAAAACTTGGGAGTAACAGCAATTTGGGTACTGCCATTTTTCCCCTCGCCGCTTCGAGACGACGGTTACGATACATCTCACTATACCACCGTCAACCCAATTTACGGCACGTTAGAGGACTTTAAAGAGCTTTTAGAAGCAGCGCACCAGCGGGGAATTAGAGTCATTATTGAGTTGATTGTCAACCATACTTCCGACCAGCACGCATGGTTTCAGCGAGCGCGCCGCGCCCCGAAAGGCAGTAACGAAAGAGATTTTTATGTGTGGAGTGATACGCCGGAAAAATATCAAGATGCTCGGATTATTTTTCAAGATTTTGAGACTTCTAATTGGGCTTGGGATGCGGTAGCAAAAGCTTATTACTGGCACCGTTTTTATTCCCATCAACCAGATTTGAATTACGACAATCCAGCCGTCCGCCAAGCTATCTTAGATGTGGTAGATTTCTGGTTGGAACTGGGAGTAGACGGACTGCGGATGGATGCGGTGCCTTACCTGTACGAGCGCGAAGGTACTAACTGCGAAAACTTGCCAGAAACTCACGTATTCCTGAAGCATTTGCGCAAGCACGTAGATGAGAAATTTCCCAACCGGATGCTGCTTGCTGAGGCGAATCAGTGGCCGGAGGATGCGGTTGAATATTATGCTGGTGGCGATGAATGTCACATGAACTTTCATTTTCCGCTGATGCCGCGTTTATTTATGGCTTTGCACATGGAAGATAGCTTCCCAATTAGCGATATTCTCCAGCAAACTCCGCAGATTCCCAATAATTGTCAGTGGGCATTATTTTTGCGGAATCACGATGAATTGACGCTGGAAATGGTGAGCGATGAAGACCGAGATTATATGTATCGGGTTTACGCTCAAGATACTCAGGCGAGAATTAATTTGGGTATCCGCCGCCGCTTGGCTCCGCTGATGGGAAACAACCGCCGCCGCATTGAGTTGATGAATGCTTTGTTGCTGTCTCTTCCTGGTACGCCGGTGCTTTATTACGGCGATGAGATTGGGATGGGTGATAATATCTATTTGGGCGATCGCAACGGGGTGAGAACTCCGATGCAGTGGAGTAGCGATCGCAATGCAGGTTTCAGCCGCGCTAACCCGCAGCGGCTGTACGCGCCGCCAATTGTTGACCCTGAATATCACTACGAATCGGTTAACGTGGAAGCGCAGCGGGCGAATCCGAGTTCTCTGTGGTGGTGGATGAAACGCTTGATTGCTGTTCGCCAACGCTTCCAAGCATTCGGCCGCGGAACTTGCGAGTTTCTGTACCCAGAAAACCGCAAAGTTTTAGCTTTTGTGCGCACTTATCAAGACGAACACATTCTGGTAGTCGCTAATTTGTCGCGCTTCGTGCAGACGGCAGAATTAGACCTTTCACCGTTTAAAGGTGCTGTTCCGGTGGAGATTTTCGGTCGCACTGAGTTTCCGCAAGTTGGCGAGTCGCCTTACTTTTTGAGCTTGAGTCCTCACACGTTTTACTGGTTTACTCTTACTGTTAAACAAGAAGATTTTTCACACGGCTTTAAAACAGAGTTGCCGAGTTTGGCGGTCATCGGCAATTGGAAAAATGCTTTTGCTACAAGTCAATTAAGCGAGATGCTGCTCTCTCTTTTGCCTAATTACTTGCACAACCATCGCTGGTTTGTGGGTGCAGATAGGACGATTCAATCGTTAGAAATTAGCGATATCGTGCCTGTTGAATGCCACAATAGTACCGGAGATGATTCTAAAGTTTACATTCTGTTTTTGTTGTTGAACTATACTGAAGGAATGCCGGAAACTTATGTTTTGCCTTTAGGTTGGGAAGAGATCAAAGGTGATTTGGACGATCGGGCGATCGCGCGCCTGCACTTCCCTGAAAGCAACGAAGTCGGGGTGCTATTTGATGCTGCTGGGGACAAAGGCTTGCTGAGCGCGCTGCTGGGGGCGATCGCCAATTCTCGCAGTTACGCAGGTGCAGCAGGTCAACTGCTAGGAATTCCTGACATTGCATTCAGCTCAGAACAAGATTTATCCGACCTGGAGCCTCACCTGTTCAAAAAAGAACAAAGCAATACATCCGCAGGTTACGGCGATCAATTCGTCTTGAAAATATTGCGAAAAGTCGAGGAAGGCATCAACCCCGAATTAGAAATCGGACGCTTTTTAACAGAGCACAACCCGATCCAACACTACGCTCCAATTGCCGGAGCATTGGAATACCGCACAGCAGAAAAACAAGTAATTACAGTTGGAATACTGCAAAAACTCATCCCCGACAGTAGGGACGCTTGGTCTTATACATTAGACACACTACGCGACTATTTCGAGCAAGTAATGACAGTAGAAGCAAAGTATTCCGGCGAGTTTTTATCTACTTCTCCCGAAGATTATTTACCCAGCGCTTTGACCGCACAAATGCGACAGTCAAACTCGCTAGTAGCCGATTTATCCCTAGAAATTCCGGCATTAGCTCGCGAACTCATCGGCTCTTACTTAGCATCAGCCGAACTTTTAGGTCAGCGGACAGCCGAACTCCACCTCGCTTTAGCTTCTGAGCCAGAAAATCCCGCTTTTGCCCCTGAAAACTTCACCTCATTTTACCAGCGTTCTATCTATCAACAGATGAGAAATATGGCAGGAAGAACTTTGCTGCTGCTGAAAAAGCATTTGTCCAAACTGCCACCAGAAGCGCAAAAAATGGGACAAAGCATCCTCAACCGCGAAGATTTGCTCATGGAACGTTTCAAGTCTATTTTGAACTTGAGAATCACGGCCGATCGAATTCGCTGTCATGGGGACTTTCATTTTGGGCAAGTTCTTTATACGGGCAAAGACTTCGTAATTATTGATTTTGGAGGAGAACGCAATCGACCATTAAGTGAGCGGCGGATGAAGAGATCGCCCCTGCGAGATGTTGCGGGAATGCTACAATCTTTCAATTATGCTTCTGTTTTTGCACTCCGCAATGAAGTACAAAGTGGCATGATTCGCCCTGAAAATCTTCCGGAGATGCAGCAGTGGGCGAACGTTTGGCACCGCTGGGTCAGCCTCACTTTTCTTAACAGCTATTTGGTAACAGCAGCCGATGCAAATTTCTTACCCAAATCTATACCAGAACTGCAAGTTTTGCTGGATGCTTACATTTTGGAAAAAGGGGTTTCTGAGCTGGCCTACGAGCTCAATTACCGATTGGATTGGGCGGAAATTCCGCTGAAACGGATTCTAGAATTGCTGAATGTCAATTGAAGCGGATTCTGGAATTGCTGAATGTCAATCACAGGCCGTAGCTGATTTTTAAGTAGTGAGTAGGGTGCGCAGTGCGCACCTTATATTAACTAAATCTGCTTTGATATTGATTTTATCGGCGAATAGAATTCGCGACTACACAAACGAAGTCCGCCTTCGCGGACTCAAAAATAAACCACTTTGCATTACTTAAAATAAAGAGCTGCTTGATATAAAACTTGTTCTTGATGAGTTAACAAAGTGCAATCAGAAAGCGGGTAAGCAACACAAGTAACAGCGTAGCCAGCTTGCAATTCTGAGGGCTTCAAAAACTTTTGTTCGCTTTGGTCGATTTCACCGCTGAGCAGTTTGACAACGCAAGCAGAACACTCTCCTTGCTTGCATCCATTGGGCAAGCGGATGCCGGCTGCTTCTGCCATATCTAAGATATACTGGTCGTCCGGTACGGCGATCGTGCGATCGAGGGCGATCGCTTCATTCACTAGCCGAACTTGATAAACTGCCATTTCCACCTCTTATATTATGTCTGAGTTTGAGTTTCAGGAGTCGGCGGTTGAAACCGCTACTACACAAACGAAGTCCGCCTCCGCGGACTGAAGAATAATTGGTATTAGCGAATTTATCGGATACAACATTTAGACCAGTGCTTGTTGATATTCGAGATGTTCATCTAGATAAATAGCGCGAATATCCTCCGGCAAATTTGATTCTAAAGTTTGATATCCTTTTTGGAGCAAAGCCTTGACTTGAGCGGGCGAAATTGCTTCACCTTCTGCTTGCAAATAAGCTGCGATTCGAGTTTCGCTCCAGCGGAAAGTCTGAGCCATCAACACGACTAAACGCGGCAGTGGCGCTAACAATTCTAAGGCTTGTCTGACGTAACACCAGAGGGGAGGTGAAGCGGATTGCAGAGAGTAGTGAATCGACTCTACAGGGGGCAATTCGGCTTGATTGATGCAGATAGCGGTGACATTAATCAGCCAGTTTTGGAGGCTGAGATTGTCGCCATCAGAGTCTGGCATTTCGTGGCGCAAATCGAGGCCTCGGAGCTCGTGATAGATGTGCAGCCAAGTGTGGGCGAACAGGTAATCGCCTTGTACGGGCGATCGCACGGAATGGCGGATCAGGGAGTGGACAATTTGAGCGTAGCGGCAAAAAATTGCCGTGAAGAAGCGCCCTTGATCGGGATGGTTTTGAAACAAAGTCAATAATTCGCGATCGCTGTGGTGGAACAGGGATTTGACCACAGGATGGTTTAGTTCGGAAAAAACAGGTGTTTGCACAATTGTTCTGGAACGGTTGTGGGAATAAATGCTGGTGCAGCATGATTCTACACGATTTGTCGATCGACATTCCAGATTTGAGGGCGATTTTTTAGCGGTACGATGCCCGCAGATCGGTATTCCTGGCATTTTGCCGGTGTTTGAAGATAGTATATAATGTGAATCCGCGCGATCGAGCTTTTCACAGAGCAGAAAAGTTATGAAAAACTCAGGCTATATTACTCCCAATCAACAAGAACCCGTACCAGAAAAAGCTGTAGCGGTTGATGACGGTCAATTAAGAGCGATCGCCTACAGTATGGATGCTCTGATTCCCGGTTTTTATGCTTGGTTTGGCCCGCTTAAAATCCGTATTGGTGGCAGTGAAGCGGAAGAAACATATCCGGGAACAATTCACAGTTTTGCTGGGTTAGGGCTAGTATTGTCAGACTATCGAATCTATACCACTTATCAGGGGAGTTATGACCCTTGACAAGCACACAATTCAAGGTGTTTCGCCAATTCTATCTAAAACTTTGCCTGTAGCTGACTTTGAACAACTGATGTTTAATGCAGGTTACACTCGTATTGGCTCAGCTCCAGCAAAAGGCAGTAGAATTAAATTTTGGTGGAGTCATCCGACTTTTCCTAGAGTCGAGTCTATCTACAGTTCTGACTTAAAAACTGCCATAACTGCTTACCATGTTTAGTGATTCGCAGCGTGCAGAGTGCAGACCTTGCTAACACTTAAATGTTTGCACCACTGTTCTGTAACGCTTTTAAAAATAAATTGTATTTTAGCCAAATTTTACACTACCATATACATTTAATGCAACTGCTTAAATATTGTTGATATTTACGTCAATTTAATTATATAATGGAGTTGTAGGTGATGCTGCATCTATCTAAATTGATACATATAAACTATATGTATCCAGCGCACATCAAAAGATAATTTAGTGTTTCAAGGGTCAAGTGTTTCTATGTCTAGCATTAATACTGGTATCGAATGGACTGATAGAACATGGAATCCAACAACTGGCTGCGATAAAGTCAGTCCCGGCTGCACCCATTGTTATGCAGAAGCATTAACAAAGCGTTTCCATACTAATTTTCCTAACGGCTTTGATTTAACACTCCATAGGAATCGCTTGGAAGAACCAAAGCGCTGGAAAAAGCCTAGCCGTATTTTCGTCAACTCAATGAGCGATTTATTTCATGAAGAAGTGCCCATTGAATTTCTCAAAGAAGTTTTTGATGTAATGCGTGAAACTCCTTGGCACATATATCAAATCTTGACCAAAAGACACGAACGCCTTCGAGAAATCGCTGACGAATTAGAGTGGCATGATAATATTTGGATGGGAGTTTCAGTCGAAAATCAAAACTACGTTAACAGGATTGACTGTTTGCGGCAAGTGCCAGCTAAAGTCAGATTTTTATCATGCGAACCGCTTTTAGGTGATTTAGAACTCAATTTAAAAGACATTCACTGGGTAATTGTTGGCGGAGAATCGGGGGTAAAACACCGTCCCATGCAGGCTGAATGGGTCGATCGTATCAAGCAGCAATGTCAAGATGCGGAAGTAGCATTTTTCTTCAAGCAGTGGGGAGGTAGAACACCTAAAGCTGCTGGCAGACTTCTGGATGATAAAATTTGGGATGAGATGCCCGAAGCATGGGATCAACATCAAAAGCAATTCAATGGCTACACTTTCAGGATGAGTCGTAACTCAAATAAAGTAGTAGCAGCTACTTTGGTGGAAATGAAACTCTGACTTGCTCTCCAAATGTAATTTCTCCTCTTTGCTTCCTTCGTTCACTAGCTGGTGGATCTGCGATAATTTTACCTTGTTGTTCTAGTTTCTTAAGAGCTTCCTTGTAATTTTTACTAATGTAACGCTTGCCAACATGATGCTGATTGTAAATTTGTTCCATTGTCAGTGTTTGACCAGCAAATTCATCAAGAAGCATATTTTCAAGGTCATCGATCGGTTGAAAATCAAAGAGTGAAAGCTGAATAGCCGCCTGACTCTGATTGTATTCAAAAGAGGGTACTCCCTGAGTAAAAACAGAGCTTTTTTTAGCCATAATGTCTTTCATAATTGAGTGACCTAATTTATCCTTAGATACAAAAATAAGATAATGGCTAGTACGGCTACCACTAGATTTTTTGAAGCAAAAATTTTGAACGTGCGATCCTCCAACATCTTTCAATGCTTGACAAATAGCCTCTACAATAGTTGACTCTCGTTCTTCAGGCTGCATAGGTTTAAGTTTTTCCCTTAGCGCATTTGCTCGTTCTTTACCAAAAAGAGAGTTCATGTCTTCCTTGACAAATCTGTTATTTACATCCATGTTAATTCTGTTGTAATTAAAGAAAAATATGCACTCACTACCCCAATTACTGATGACTGAACCTATTAAATTAATTGATAAACCTTTATAACCAAAAGGGTCAATAAAAAAAAGTGTCGGTGCTGATTTTACATTATTTTTAATATCCTGGATGATTTCTTCTCCCACCTCCTTATTAAAAATAATTGGTTTGTGTTTTAAGGTGTGTATATCAGGTAAGGATGCTATTGCCTGATCGAGAGACTGAGTATTATTTGGGTCTATATCATTAAAAATTGTTACTAAAAGTTCTCTGATTTTTGGTTCTGCAATGGCACGCTCCAAAATAAGTAATGGTGTAGACTTAGAACCATCTTGATAGCGACCAGGACCAGAAAATAGATCTACGTATGCAATATTTTCTGGTCTTTTTGGGCTTGGTCTTTTTTGGATTTGAGAAATAATTACCTGAGCCCATGCCCCAAAGTATTTAGTGACTATATCAATTTTGACTAAAGACTGTTCTGTAGGCCTATCAAAGAAAGAATTATTAACCATAACTTTGCGTCCCCAATATCAATGATTATTACATTTTAGTGAATTATACTACTATTTTGCTCTACCATAACCGCCGCCACCCGGAGTCTCAATTACAAACACATCCCCCGATCGCATTTCCACACTCGCCGTACTTCCCAACTCCTCAACATTTCCATCAAATCTCTCAACATAATTCCGCCCAACTTTCCCCGATTCACCCCCATGCAAACCGCAGGGAGAAATCACCCGCCGCCCCGATAAAATACCCGCCGTCATATCCTCCAGAAACCGCACTCGCCGCACCACTCCATTACCTCCGCGATGAGCTCCATTCCCGCCGCTATTAGCCCGGATTGCAAAACTTTCTAACAACACCGGAAACCGCCATTCTAATACTTCTGGATCGGTTAAACGCGAATTAGTCATGTGAGTTTGCACCGCATCAGTACCGTCAAAACTTGCACCAGCACCCGAACCGCCGCAAATTGTTTCATAATATTGATAGCGGTTATTTCCAAAGGTGAAATTATTCATAGTGCCCTGGGAAGATGCGATCGCCCCCAGTGCACAATACAAAGCATCCGTAATATTCTGCGACGTTTCCACATTTCCCGCCACCACAGCCGCCGGATAGCGCGGATTCAGCATACAGCCTGCCGGATTGATGATTTCCAGAGGTTTCAAACAGCCCGCATTCAGAGGAATATCGTCATCTACCAAGGTGCGGAAAACATACAGCACAGCCGCTTTACACACCGCAACCGGAGCATTAAAATTGTTAAATTGCTGAGAAGATGTGCCAGTAAAATCTATTTTTGCACGGCGCGCCGACTTGTTAATTGTAATAGCTACCTTAATCTGTCCGCCACTATCCATCGGATAAGTAAACTCGCCATCTTTCAAAACATCAATTACCCGCCGCACTGATTCTTCAGCATTATCTTGCACAAAACCCATATAAGCTTGTACTGTTTCTAAACCGTAATGTTCAACCATCTTGAGAAGTTCTGCTACACCGCGATTATTTGCAGCAACTTGAGCTTGCAAATCCGCGATGTTTTGTGCGGGATTGCGAACCGGGAAATCCCCGGATGTGAGAATTTCTAGTAATTCTGGTTCTCGAAATTTTCCCTCGCTAACTAGCTGGAAATTGTCAAACAATACGCCTTCTTCAGTGACTATTTTACTGTTGGGAGGCATGGAACCGGGAGTGATACCGCCGATGTCGGCGTGGTGTCCCCGCGAAGCCACATAAAACAAAGGAAGGGAGGAAGAATTATCAAATATGGGAGTAATTGCGGTGATATCTGGTAAATGCGTGCCGCCGTTGTAGGGATTGTTAGAAACATAAACATCCCCAGGTTTAATTGTATGACTTTGTGATAAAATTAAAGCTTCTACGCTTTCGCTCATTGAACCTAGATGCACGGGAATGTGCGGCGCGTTGGCAACTAATTGCCCGTTTTTGTCGAATACTGCACAGGAAAAGTCGAGGCGTTCTTTGATGTTGACGGATGAACTTGTGTTTTGTAATGTAACGCCCATTTGTTCGGCGATCGCCCGAAATAAGTTATTAAAAATTTCCAGCAAAACAGGATCTGCTGCAACCGCAGATAAACGCGAATTAACGCGGATGCGAGCTGCGTCTATCTCCGTGGATCGGCGGTTCAAAATTAAATCGTTATTTTCCGTGATCGTCGCTTCCCATCCAGGCTCTATAATATTAGTTCCAGTTGCTTCTACGATCGCAGCCGGGCCGCTAATGTCGTCGCCCGATCGCAAATCTTCCCTCCGATACACAGGCGTTTCCCGCCACTCGCCAGCAACATACATTTGCACGGTAGAGATTGGCTGGTGGGCGATCGATTCCGCATCACGAGAATTAGCAACTGTCGATTCATCCGCCACATTCATAATTTCTACAACTTCCACCGAAACCGCTTCGACAATTAGCGATTTTTCCGGCATAATAAAACTGTATCGCTGTCGGTGCAAGACTTCAAACTCAGCCTGCATCTCCTCAAGATTTCCCGCAAAATTTACCAGCAAAACCGAATCACTTCCCTGATATTTTAAGCGCAACTTCCTAATAACTAAAACCTCTGACTCATTCTCTGTGCCCTCTGCGCCTCTGCGGTTCAATTCCCTCTTTCCCTCCGCCTCCAATTGCCCTAAAATATCCTGTAAATCATCAATTAATTCACCAGTTAATAATTCCTCGATCGCCCTTTCGCGCATAACCCGCACATCAGCCAAACCCATACCGTAGGCGGATAACACCCCCGCGTAGGGGTGAATAAACACCCGTTTCATGCCCAAACAATCGGCGATCGCACAAGCGTGTTGGCCGCCCGCGCCGCCGAAACAACACAATGTATACTCCGAAACATCATAACCGCGCTGAAGCGAGATTTTTTTCACCGCATTAGCCATCTTTTCCACGGCGATCGCCAAAAACCCCTCCGCCACCTGTTCCGGTGTCTTCTCGCGCCCAATTTCCCCCGCTAACTGCACGAATTTTTGCTTGACTACCTCAGTGGCGATCGGCAAATCTCCCGTCAATCCAAACACCTTCGGGAAAAAATCCGGTTGAATTTTCCCCAACATCACATTACAATCAGTCACCGTCAAAGGCCCGCCTTTCCGATAGCAAGCGGGGCCTGGATTAGCGCCCGCAGACTCCGGCCCGACGCGGTAGCGCGCCCCGTCAAAAAACACAACGGAACCGCCACCGGCTGCTACAGTGTGAATTGCCATCACGGGCGATCGCAATCTCACCCCAGCAATTTCTGTCTCGAATTCCCGTTCGTATTCGCCGTTAAAATGGGCAACATCTGTCGATGTCCCGCCCATATCAAAGGTAATAATTTTATCGAAACCAGCCTTTTTACTGGTTTGAACTGCACCGACAATTCCCCCAGCAGGCCCGGATAAAATACTATTTTTTCCTTGAAATTTGGCGGCATCTACTAAGCCGCCGTTTGACTGCATAAACATTAATTTGGGGATGTGGGAATCGGGCATTGGGCATTGGGCATTGGGCATTGATAATCCCTCATTAACCTCGTTTACAGGCTCTGCCTGGAAACGCAGATCCAGAGGCTCTGCCTCGATTAATTCATGGGTGATTTGTTCGACATAACGGCGTAAAATCGGAGACAAATAAGCATCGACAACCGCAGTATCTCCCCGCGAAACTAATTTCATTAAAGGGCTGACTTCGTGAGATAATGAAATTTGAGTAAAGCCAATTTTTTTGGCTATTTGAGCAACTTGTTTTTCGTGTTCCGAGTAGCGGTAGCCGTGCATAAAGACGATCGCACAACTGCGAATTCCGTCATCATAGGCTTGCTGCAAAGATGGGATAAAATCCAAATTCACAGCCATTAACTCCTCACCTTTGGCGCTGTAGCGTTCCGCAACTTCGATCGCGCGATCGTACAGCATTTCTGGTAAAATAATGTGGCGGGCGAAGATATTCGGGCGGTTTTGATAGCCAATTCTCAGCGCATCGCCGAAACCCTTAGTAATTAGCAGAATAGTGCGATCGCCCTTACGTTCCAGCAAAGCATTTGTCGCCACCGTCGTACCCATTTTAATCGCTGCAATCTCCCCCGCCGGGATCGATTCCCCCGCCGCAATCCCCAAAATATCCCGAATTCCTTGCACTGCTGCGTCGGTGTAGCGATCGGGATTTTCCGACAGCAGCTTGTGAATTACGAGCTTACCATCGGGCTTTTGGGCTACTATATCGGTAAAAGTGCCGCCGCGATCGATCCAGAATTGCCAGGAAGTGCGATCGGGAAAATCAGCATTAATATCTTTATCTCTCATCTTCCTTCTTCCTTCGCGCCCTTCGCGCCTTCGCGGTTCGTTAAAAAAATCTATAGATATCGAATAGCCTCAACCAAACCCCGACAAACACCCGCAAGAAAATCCAAATCCAAAGTCTCAATCTTATCACTCGCTTGATGATAATGCGGATTCCGCATATTAGCCGTATCCGTCACCATAATAGCCGGATAACCATTATCCCAAAAAGGAGCATGATCGCTGAGGCGAGTATCCGGTACAATTAAACCTCGATTCGGCACCGGCAGCCACTCGCAAGCTTGACCAGATTTGCGGATATTTCCGCTCAAGGCCATCATATCGCGAACAGTCCGCAAGTTCCCGATTAAAGCAATAAAATTGCCAATATTCGGATAAAAATATTTTAGTCCCGCCGGATAGCTTTGGGAGTTCGGATTATGGTTGCAATAACCCAACATTTCCAAAGAAATCATCAACCGAATTGACTGTTTCTGTTGTTTGTATTTAGCTGCATGATGACGGCTTCCCCAACAACCAGCTTCTTCCATATCGAAGGCAATTAATTGTACTGGATATTTTAGTGGCTGAAGTGCGATCGCCCTAGCCAATTCCAGCAACACAGCCACCCCAGTAGCATTATCATCCGCCCCAGGCGTACCAGGTACAGAATCGTAATGAGCACCGATAATAATCGGCAAATTTTCTTGCTTCCCCCCATTGCTAAAGGGAGGAAATTTTTCTGGCTCCCCCCCCTTAGCAAGGGGGGGATTGAGGGGGGGTAAATCTAAGATAAAATTGTGATGAATTCGCCCGCGCACCGCAAAATCGTCAATTTCTACAGTTCCCCACTCTCCCAATTGTTCGCGGATGTATTGCTGGACATAGAAATGCCCTGCGGATGCCAAGTAAGGATTGCGATCGCGTATAATTTGAATTAGGTGACTGTGCAGGCGTTCTTTGAGCTCCATGCGATCGCACATACAATGAGTACACTCAAATTATATGAGATTGAATTATGATTGGAGAAGTCAGAATCCAAAATTACAAGTCTATTCAAAAGCTGAAGCTGGAATTAGGACGAGTCACCGTATTGATTGGCGAAAATGGCTGCGGTAAGAGCAATATTTTGGAAGCGATCGCCCTGGCTTCTGCGGCTGCTAATGATAAACTGGATAACGAGTTTCTTGCTGCACGGGGGATTCGGGTGACAGAACCTCGATTTATGCGATCGGCTTTTGAAAAAGAAAATTTGGTTAAAGATATCAGCATTGAGTTAAGAGCGAATAAGGGAGAAGAATTCAGTTGTATTTTACAAAATGATAATTCTCCTTATTCTCAGTGGGTTAGTAAAAACTTTTGGGGCAACAATGAAACCTCTACAGAGAATGTTCTTAAGCTTTTTGTTCAGAAATACGGAGGGCAAGACAGACTTATATCGATTTTAGAAAATAAAACGGAACTACCAGAACCAGAATTATCAATATTGGACAAGGATATAGAATCATTTGTTCAAATACTTCACTTAAATAAATTTATAGTTTACTCTCCTGAAAACCCAGCTTTACGAACTTTTGAAAAAGAAGGGCAAATTCAACCATTAGGCATTAATGGTGAAGGCTTGTTTAAACTTATCAACTTTTTAAGTTTAGCTCAGAATCAAGACAAACTTAATGCAATCAAAGAAAAGCTGCGATTGATAGATTGGTTTAAAGATTTTGAAGTTCCTCAAAATTTAGCAGCGCTGCAAACTTCTCTCCAAATCAAAGATAGGTACTTAGATGCAGATTTAAGTTATTTCGACCAAAGAAGTTCTAATGAAGGCTTTTTGTTTTTACTTTTTTACTTTACCTTATTCATCAGCGATATCACACCTAAGTTTTTTGCAATTGATAACATTGACGCTTCTCTTAATCCCAGATTATGTCGCCGATTAATCCAAGAATTAGTCGAACTAGCAAAAAATAACGATAAACAAGTCATCTTTACAACTCACAACCCGGCAGTTTTGGATGGTTTGGATTTAGAGGATAAGGAACAGCGGCTGTTTGCGATCTACCGCAGCCAATTAGGGCATACTAAAGCAATACGCATTCTAAAACCTGAACCTTTGGAGGGACAAGAACCTGTATCATTATCAGAGGCATTCTTGAGAGGCTATATCGGCGGACTTCCTGAAAATTTTTAATATGATTAAGTTTGGATTGATTACAGAAGGACATACTGATCAGATTGTTATTAAGAGTATTTTAGCTGGATATTTCAACAGATCCGATCTAGTTATCAGACCACTGCAACCAGAAATAGATAAAGACAAAAATCCTGGTGGTTGGACTCTGGTTTTTGATTATTGCAGGTCAAAAAAGTTTCAAGAATCATTTCAATCTAATGAGTATATCATCATTCAAATAGATACTGATGTTTTGGTGGATTCAGAAAATTCTAATTACAATGTTCCGAGTCGAGATGAAAATGGCAATCAATTTACTATTCAGCAGTTGATTGAAAAAGTCATTGAAAAATTTAGAGATGTGATAGGTGAGGAATTTTACGATAAAAATCAACAGCGGATAGTGTTTGCAATTTCGGTTGACTCTATTGAGTGTTGGCTACTCCCATTGTATTATACAGACAATAGAAAATCTAAATCTCAAAATTGTCTCGAAACATTAAATCAGGCACTTTCCAAGAAACATGATTTTACAATTGATGCTAAAAAATCTGAATATTATCGAGAAATGGCCAAACAATATGGCAAGCATAAAATTTTGATGAAGCATTATCAAGATAATGCTAGTTTGAAAAATTTTATAGAAGAGATTGAGAGTAGAAACATTCAAATTGTTGAAGAGGATGACTGGTAACGCTCAAGATTTTTATGTCGCAGAATAGAGATAAAAATTAGGAGATTAGCAAGAAATACAGGACATGGTAGTGCCGTTTCCCTACCTGAAAACGGCTATAAATTCCCCAAATTCCTAAACCTCAGACTCCAATTCTGTAGCCCGTAATTTCACTGAAAATTCAACTTTCTTCAACTCAGACGACTCTAATAACTGCACTTTCTCCTCAGAATTAGCTTCACCATTCCGCCCTTTTCCCAACTTCTCCGCCAAAGTATCCCGCTGGTTGATCAGATAAATACTCACCAACGTCAGCCCTACTCCCATCGATTGCAGCGGATTCAAGACTTCACCCAAGAACAAATTACCGAACAGTAAAGCAAAAACTGGAGTAAGAAACGTCAGAGAACTTAAACTTGTCAGACTGCCGCTAGAAGCAAAATAAAAGAATAAACCGTAGGCGATCGCACTTCCGAACACTGTAGAATAACCTAAAGCCATCCAACCAGAAAAATCGATATTCACAAACTGCTCCGACTCAGTAGCCGCCGACATCGCCAACAACGGCAAACCGCCTAAAATCATGTGCCAGCCCGTCGCCACAATCGGGTCAACATAACGGCAAACCCAGCGCACCAAAACCGTACCCACAGCCATCGACAAAGCCGCCAACAGCATCAACCATTCCCCGCCCTCAAACACACTTTCGATACCCGCAGAAACCTGCGCGCTTTCAGGATGAAACAGCCCCAAAATAAAGCCATCTGGCAACCCAATTAAACTGATGCCGATAACGCCGATTGCTAGTCCCAACCAGCCCCAAAAACCGATTTTTTCTTGAAACAGCCACAAACACAAAATCGCCACTGCTAGCGGTTGAGAATCAATCATCACCGAGCCCAAACCCGCACCGGTTCTCGCCAAACCTTCGGCTAAAAAGCCTTGAAACAAAGTACCGTCAACCAAAGCAAACAACGAAATCCACAGCCAAGCTTTCCAACCCTGCGGTTGCTGTTTTCCCATCAATGCCGCCGCCAGCAACACCAACACGCCCGCAGGTAATAAACGCACGACAGCCACAAACAGCGGTGTCGTGTGCGGCATGACTCCTTTCATCGCTACCATCGCGGTTCCCCACAGGAAAAACGGCGCGATTAGCAACAGCGGCGCAAAGGGCAGTTTAGAATCGGTAATTTTTAGCTGCATGGCGGGACTCCAAATAATTGATGAGAGTGGCTCTCACGGGAATGATGTAGATTTGTTAAGCAATTTTTACAATTATAGATCGAAGGTGGGTTAAGTGCGATCGACCGATCGGCAAGAAACCGGGTTTTTTCACCCAGATATTCGCTTCAAACCCTGAATCTCTGCAAAAAACCCGGTTTCTTCAGTCTCATCGAGTAGCCTTCTTCCCTCTTCCCTCTGACAACTGTCAACTGTCAACTGTCAACTGTCAACTCTTCCTTCAGATGAGTCACACTATAAGTTAGCTACAAAAAATCGTAACATTGCCTGTAAACTGCCCATGATTTGGCCATTCAAGCCCCGCTACCGCAAACAAATCGCCCGTATCGAAGTCACCGGAGCCATCGCCGGAGAAACCCGCAAACGAGTCCTAGAAGCTCTCAAAACCGTTGAAGAACGCAAATTTCCCGCCTTGCTGCTGCGGATAGACAGCCCCGGCGGTACAGTTGGCGATTCCCAGGAAATTTACAGCGCCCTCAAGCGTTTGGGCGAAAAAATCAAAATAGTCGCCAGTTTCGGCAATATTTCAGCTTCTGGCGGAGTCTATATCGGCATGGGAGCTCACCATATCGTTTCCAATCCCGGTACAATTACCGGCAGCATTGGGGTGATTATCCGGGGTAACAACCTAGAAGGGCTGTTAGAAAAAGTCGGCGTTTCTTTTCAGGTGATTAAATCTGGGCCGTATAAAGATATCTTGGCATTCGATCGACAATTGACCGATCCAGAACAGCAAATTCTGCAAGACTTAATCGACACCACCTACCAGCAATTCGTCGAAACCGTCGCCGAAGCCCGGAAACTCCCAGTTGAAAAAGTCAAAACCTTTGCCGACGGTCGCATTTTTAGCGGTCAGCAAGCCTTAGAATTGGGTGTAGTCGATCGACTGGGAACCGAAGAGGACGCTCGCCGCTGGACAGCCGAACTCGCAGGTCTCGACCCCGAAAAAACCGAATGCTGCACGCTAGAAAAAGCCAAACCTTTCCTAAATCGGGTATTGGGGAGTAGTCTGGATACATCCGGGCTTTCAGCTTACAAAAACTTGCTGGAATTCGAGCTTTCTACTAGCGGTTTACCGCTGTGGCTGTATCGCCCGTGATTTAATAGTCAGTTGGCAGTTGGCGGTTGGCAGTAGTCAGTTGGCAGTTGGCAGTTGGCAGTTGGCAGTAGTCAGTTGGCAGTGGTAATTGGTAATTGGTAATTGCAACTAACAACTAACAACTAACAACTAACAACCAACAACTAACAACTAACAACTGACAACTGACAACTAGCAACTGACAACTGACAAAAAAATGGAGAATATTTGCGTGGAATGGCAAGTGCGGGCGATTCGCGGGGCAACAACTGCCAGCGAGAATTCGGTAGAAGCAATTCGAGAATCGGTGAGAGAATTGTTAGATGAATTAGAAACAAGAAATAATTTAGAGCCGGAATTAATGATTAGTGCTACGTTTTCAGTCACCCGCGATTTGGATGCTGTCTTTCCGGCCGCGATCGCCCGCGAACGTCCCCGCTGGTGCAATGTTCCTTTGTTGGATGTCCAACAAATGCACGTTAAGGGTTCTTTAGAACGCTGCATCCGCTTTTTAATTCACATCAATTGGCCGGCACATACCGAAATTTATCATCCTTATTTGCGCGGAGCTCAAAATTTGCGCCCCGATTGGAATTTAGCCGTCGCGCTTGCCGCAGAAAAATAAGAAAATCACTTTTTGATTGATTCAAGAGTTAACCCACCAGCAACGGTGGGTTTATTTTTAACTGAGTTAGCCCACTTTTCAGAAATGGGAAACGATACAGACGCTCTTCCGTTTCTCTACAAACGATCCTCTATAAACTTTATAAAAATTAACCCAAAAGAAATAAAATTGACTCAATTTTATGGTATAATTAGTGTTTAAAATTAGTAATTAAATCATTAAATAACCATGATAGCTGAACTTATGGTACAACCTTCCTACTGGATTGATAGTGACATATCAATTCAGAAAGTCAGAAATCTTTGCTTATTCAAATTTACCGAAAATCTGCAAGCTAGATTGGAAGAACTGGCAGAGGGAAAAAAGGCTAATGTTTTAAATTCAGAAGAGGTTGTAGAATTAGCAAGCTTACTAGAACTGGATCGGATTTTTACCTTAATTAACGCTAAAGTTATAGCAGCCTCATGTCCATAAACCGTACTACTCGAAATTTAGTAAGAAGTAGGGCTAGTTTTTTTTGTGAGTATTGCCATTCTGCCGAAGAAAGTAGCTCTACTTTATTTACGATAGATCATATTTTACCTCGATCAATTGGTGGTAGTGATGAACTCGAAAACTTAGCTTTAGCTTGTCATCGCTGTAATAATAATCGCTATAACTTTATTACTGGTACTGATCCAGCAACTGAACAGGAAGTAACTTTATTTGATCCACGTCAACAGCAATGGTTAGATCATTTTATATGGTCTGTAGATGGTTTAGAAATAATCGGTATTACTCCAACAGGTAGGGGGACTTGCGATCGATTAGACCTTAACGATCGATATCATAATGAAAGAGCGATTATCAAAGCTCGTCGTTTATGGATTAGTGCAGGGTGGCATCCTCCTAAGCGCGATCCTCGCCAAAATTAATAAGATCGATCTTATATCCATAGCGTATTGCGCCATAGTAAGCGGTAGGGTGCGTCAGAAACATTAATTCTCAATCATTACTCCTAATCTAATTCGCTCCGCACCATCTATTCCAGAGGTGCGTCAGTTGTGAGATTGTGAGGAAAGTCACGAAAATTTAATTCTTCCCTCTTCCTTCTTCCTTCTTCCTTCTTCCCTGTTCCTTCGCAAAAAAACCGGCTTCTCCAAGAAACCGGATTTTTCGTCAATCATTAGCCTTCTTGTGATGCAGCCTAATCCCTAAAAAGATGTCATATATAAAACTCCAAAAATCCTTTTTACCTTCCAATATTCCCAGACTTTGAGGAGAACCCTTTTCATCTAATAGCGGCTTCACAGCTTCGTAAGCTGGCTGGTAATTGTACCAAGGAATTGAAGGCCACAAATGATGAATCAGGTGATAGTTCTGCCCCAAAATTAAAATATTCAGAATTGGACTTGGATATACTCTGGCATTTTTCCAGCGATCGCGCTCGTGAAACGGACGGTGCGGCAAATAATCAAAAAATAACCCCAAGGCTAACCCCACCACCAAAGCAGGAGAAAACCAGAAATTCAGCACGTAACCCAAATGGTCGTATTGAATTGAGATATAAACCACTCCGATTACAAACAAGCGGCTAAAAAACCATTCCCAAAGTTCGTATTTCCGCCACAGTTTACGCTTAAAGAAGAAAATCTCGTGGTAAAAGAACCTTGCAGCAATCAACCACAGAGGCCCGCCAGTAGAGACATAATGGTCTGGATCGTTTTCTGGGTCATTGACGTGGGCGTGATGCTGCATATGTACCCGCGTAAATACGGGGTAAGCAAAGCCCAACATCAGCGCGCTACCATGTCCCAAAATAGCGTTAATTGTGCGATCGCGATGCGCTGAATGGTGAGACGCATCGTGAATGACTGTTCCGGCCATATGCAAGGCCAGCACGTTCAGCGAAAAACAACACCAATCTGGCCAGTTTCCGTACCAGTAACCCACAAAGGAAATCGCGATAATCGCTAATGCACTCAAAAACAACAGCAGCGTCGGATTCAAGTCACCCGGAGGACTCAGAAACTCTTTCGGCACTGTCAGTGGCCGTCCTGCCTCCGACATCTTTGTTAACACTCCTTAATATTTCACCCTTGCGTAGTATAAGATATCAAGTCTCCAAATAGTAAAGTTTGGTAAAAAAACTGAGTTGGCTCAGAAGACACTAGCGCCTGCACCACAAGCAAAGTATTGCTGCTCGGAAACCATACCAATGCTAGATTAGTCAAAGGGCAGAGCAGCCCAACTCAAATAAATGGGTATATCTGTATTTATGTCAAGCCTGGAATCGGAAATATTTTCAAAAAAGGGCGATCGCCAAGAAAAGATTACCGATCGGTAAAAAGTCAGATATTGTATATATTGGTCAATGCCTGCTGTTTTGACCACTATCAAAATTTTTAAGACTTGAGACTAGCGTCATTCCTTGTAGTAAAAGATGAAACGTTAGCCGAAATTTAAACAAGAAATCCTCCAGCCACCCCATCTCAATTCATGCAACCGTCAAAAGCCCTACGCCGAACTAAAATTGTCGCCACCATTGGCCCAGCCACATCCAACCCACAAGTGCTGCGGAACCTCATAGAAGCTGGTGCGACAACTTTGCGACTCAACTTTTCCCACGGAACAGAAGAAGACCACCAGCGCAGCATTCGCTTAATCCGGCAAACCTCCTTTGAACTCAACCAGCCGGTCGCCATCCTCCAGGATCTCCAAGGCCCAAAAATTCGTTTAGGGCGCTTTGAAACAGGCTCTATAGTTGTCAAAAACGGCGATCCTTTCATTTTGACCAGCCGCCCGGTTGTCGGCACAGAGCTCATTTCTTCCGTCACCTACGAAACCCTAGCTTCGGAAGTCCCAGAGGGAGCCACGATTCTGCTCGACGACGGGAAAGTGGAAATGCGCGTCGAAAAAGTAGACCGTGGCGCGGGAGAACTCTACTGCCGCGTTGTCGTTGGTGGGCCGCTTTCCAACAACAAAGGCGTGAATTTTCCGGGAGTATACCTGTCAATTAAGGCGCTGACTGATAAAGACCGCAAAGATTTAATGTTCGGCCTCGACCAAGGTGTCGATTGGGTAGCCCTGAGTTTCGTGCGGAATCCCCAGGATATGCTCGAAATTAAAGAACTGATTGCCAGTGCGGGTAAGCAAGTACCGGTGATTGCTAAGATCGAAAAGCACGAGGCGATCGAACAAATGGAAGAAATTCTCGCCCTTTGCAACGGCGTGATGGTCGCCCGCGGCGATTTGGGCGTGGAACTACCCGCCGAAGACGTGCCGATTTTGCAAAAGCGGCTGATTGCGACTTCCAACCGCATGGGGATTCCGGTAATTACCGCTACCCAGATGCTCGACAGCATGGTCAACAATCCCCGTCCTACCCGCGCCGAGATTTCCGACGTGGCTAACGCCATTCTGGACGGAACTGATGCGGTAATGCTCTCCAATGAAACCGCTGTCGGCAACTTTCCTGTGGAAGCGGTGGCGACGATGGCGAGAATTGCCGTCCGCATCGAGAGGGAAGGAATTAGGGGCAATATTAGAAATGTAGAAGATGTTGGTCGATCGATCACCAACGGCATCAGCCAAGCAGTCAGCCAAATCGCCGAACAGTTAAACGCCGCAGCGATTATGACGCTGACCAAAACCGGCTCTACAGCCCGCAATGTCTCCAAATTTCGACCAAAAACTCCAATTTTGGCAATTACTCCCCACGTAGACGTAGCCCGACAACTGCAATTAGTCTGGGGAGTAAAACCCCTGTTGGTGCTAGATTTGCCCTCCACAGGCCAGACATTTCAATCTGCGATCAATGTCGCCCAAGAAAAAGAATTATTGTCCGACGGAGATTTAGTGGTGATGACCGCCGGTACTCTGCAAGGGGTTGCCGGATCGACGGATTTGATCAAAGTTGAAGTAGTGACAGCGGTTTTAGGCAAAGGCACCGGTGTCGGTTTGGGTTCGGTAAGCGGGATGGCCAGGGTTGCTCGCACTGCTACGGATGTGGCGAATTTCCGCGCTGGCGACATTTTGGTAGTGGAGCGCACCAGCGCCGATTTTGTGGAGATGATTCGCAAAGCCGCTGGTGTGGTGACGGAGGAGGAAAGTTTGACTTCTCACGCTGCGATTATCGGTTTGCGCTTGGGCGTGCCGGTGATGGTGGGTGTGGAGAATGCGATGCGAATAATTCGGGACGGCACTATGCTGACGCTGGATATGCAGCGGGGTTTGGTTTATTCCGGGGCCAGAGCCGGCTCAAATGACGGGGAACTGGTTGTTTAACAAGTTCTGAGTTAGGAGTTGTGGAGTTTTGAATTTAATTCTACAGCTTCTTGCTTTTTTATCGAAGTTATGCTATAGTCAAAAGTTGTTTGTGCCGATGTAGCTCAGGGGTAGAGTATTCGATTCGTAATCGAACGGTCGTGGGTTCAAATCCCACCATCGGCTTTAAAAAATTTCGACCTTTGGGTATTCTGGGGGTTAGCTGTTCCGCGAGGCGCTGGATCTGGATTTTGACGGGTAAGTTTGTTGTGTCGGTGTGGTTGGATGTGATTTATGGGCGATCGCGTGAGAGAGTAAAGAAGTAGGGTGCGATCGCTCCAAATGGTAAAGTTTGATAGGTCGAGGGCGATCGTATGACTGAAAACAGGTGAGCCTGTGATTCCGGTATGGTTATATCGGATACAGCATTTGGCAAGTAGGTTAGCAGGGGAGAACGAGAGTGCTATTGCCTGTGTTGGGAGTGCTATTGCCTCTGTTGGAATAGTGCGCCTTGTCAGAGATACAAGGCTAGAGATACC
The DNA here is from genome assembly GCF_036705955.1 of Microcoleus sp. A6-C6. Taxonomy (NCBI): domain Bacteria; kingdom Bacillati; phylum Cyanobacteriota; class Cyanophyceae; order Oscillatoriales; family Microcoleaceae; genus Microcoleus; species Microcoleus sp. A6-C6. The sequence continues at coordinate 73,955 of NZ_JAUBVR010000005.1, forward strand.
AGAAAAAAAATTTAGCTTTTAAGCCTTTTTTAGGTTAAGATTAAGAAACAATAAAAGCCACTATATAGAAAAATGTCTCTCGCACAACCCCCAGAAGCAAAAGCCACTATCCGCTTGATGGGTCAGGAAATGGAGAATTGTGAAGTCCCCATCGAAATTTTAGTGCGTGTTCTAGGTGGATTGCAACAAATTATTTACCTACTCGCTACTGTCGAAGAAAAAGGGACAGTGAAACAACGATTTAAAGTGCCTTTGGAAATGCAGCAGCGTTATGCTTTACGTGCTAGCATTCCTCAACCTGGAAGCTATACCCTTCCTGTTGTGCTGAACTCAGGTTTTAATAGTCACGTGGGCAATTATACAGCAATTATGGACAAACTGGAGGAATTTTTTTCCAGTTTAATCCATTCAAACTTTAACCAAGTTCAGGATATTTTCCCCGATTCTAAACTCAGGAATAGAGCTTTATTAGAAAGTAAAAGAATCCTACCAAAAGCCGGAGAAAATTGGAGTTTAGGATTTTCACTAGCTGATAGACCTGAATTAAATCTCACCAACGAATCTACCGCTTATATCAATGATTGGCTCAATCAAGAATCCTCTGAAGATACTGTAATGACAGTCACAGGAGAACTAATTCGCATTGACTTTGATAAACACACGGTAGTTTTAAAGTATCCACCTACTCATCAGGAAATCGAATGTTTTTACCTGGAAGAGTTAGAAGATTCAATGATTAAAAATCGTCGCCTGCCAATCCAGGTAACAGGTCAGTTTACTTTGGATGCTGATGGTCATCCTACTAAACTAACAGATGTTACCAGAATAGAACCTGTAGAACTATCTCCCATTATTCTGCGAGAAATTTCCTGGTTAGATAGAAAGCTTATTTGCAAAAATCCCCTAAGACTGACCCCTAAAATGGATGAAGATACCAGTCAATTATTTGTTGTTGAAGAACCTAACATAGGGATTGACGTTTTTGCTTATACTCGTGATGATTTAATTAATGAAATTAATGAACAAATTGTGATGATGTGGGATGAATATGCCAAAGCGAGTGTTGAGGATCTAGCCTCAGATGCTCAACATTTAAGAAAGCAGTTACTCAACCAAATTGAAGAGGTCTAGAATGCCACGCCCGAAATCAAAAGTTGAGTCTGGATTATTAAAAAAGGGATTTCAAGAGTCAGAAGGAGATCATCATTATTTCATTTACTTTACCCGAGACGGCAAAAAAACAGCAGTAAAAACTAAAACAAGCCATACAAAGAAGATGAAAGATATTCCTGATAATCTTTTGGGTCAAATGGCGAAACAGTGTTTTTTAGCAAAGCAACAATTTTTAGATTTGATTGATTGTCCACTGACTCGAGAAGACTATGAAAAAATTCTCCAAGTCAAAGAAATTATAAATACTTCTGATACTTCACCATTTCCCCAAACTCCAGAAAACAATGCTGACACTGGCCATCCACCCAAAGGGCCGACACCTTAAACCGCGCCCCACAATGAGGACACTCCGATCGCAACCTTAACCCATGCCTCCCACAGCCCTGCATCCCCTTAAACTGCCACTCAATCTTCTGACAAGGCGACTCCCCATAACAAGCCCCACATAACTCGGCTCTATTACTTCGGAGGGCGAGGGACGCGAGAACTCAGCGGGCTGAGGATTTGATTCAGGGCTCGCAATTGTTCAGCAGTACCCAAACAAATCAGCATATCTCCTCCTTCGATCGCAGTTTCTCCAGTTGGCCCCACAATCAAATGGCCGTCAGCCCGCCGCACTGCTAAAACTAAGGCCCCGGATTGCGATCGCAATTTGGCATTTCTCAAAGTTTCTCCGACGTAAACACAACTATTCGGATCTACCAGAAATTCTTCCATGTAAAAAGAACTATCGGTTCCCGTCAGAACCCCATCTAAAAAATCCATCACTTGAGGGCGCAAAGCAGCCGCCGCCATGCGTTTTCCGCCCGTAATGTAGGGGGATACGACGGCATCGGCGCCGCCACGCTGCAACTTCTTTACAGCTTCTTCTGTGGTGGCGCGGGCGATCGCCCTTACCTTCGGATTCAGAGTTTTCGCCGACAGCACAGTGTACAAATTCTCAGCATCCGATGGCAAAGCTGCTACGATACAAATTGCGCGATCGATCCCCACATTCAGCAAAATTTCGTCCAGCGTCGCGTCTCCCTGCACCGCCTTGTACCCCAGCGCCAAGGCAGCCTCGATCGAATGTATCGCCAAATCTACCACCACAAAAGGGATTTTTTCTGCTTCAAATTCCAAGGCAATCTGCCGCCCAGTTCGCCCAAAACCGCAGAGAATATAATGTCCGATCAAAGAATCTACCAAACGCCGCTGCTGCCTAATTCTTGCTCCTTCTTGAAAATACCCTTGAATCAGCGCTTCTGTAAAGCGGTTAACGATATAACCAATCACCATCACACCCATCAAAATCAAACACATGGTAAACATTCGCCCGCGGCTGCCCAGGGGGTGAATTTCGCCATAGCCGACAGTTGCTAAAGTAAATACAGTCATATAAACTGCATCCAGCAAAGACCATTTTTCTACTTGCCAATACCAGAGAGTACCCGTGCATAAAACGCCACCAAGGGCGATCGCGCCGCCCCTTAACTCTTTTTCCAAATTCTGATACTTTTGCTCTTGAGTTGAATACACCGATCGCCCTGACCTATTATTTATTAGCTGCTACATCTTAGACCAAGTTTCAAACTCCCAGATTTATCTGTGGAGTAAATCTAAAATCTCAAATCGACTGACTGAGTTCCAATCCCGTCGCAGAGGTAGCGATTGTTTTGATTTGCGATCGGATTTGTCTGAAAATAATTGCGGGCAACCTTGCAACCCTGCACCAACAAATCGTCAAGATTAAAATTCCACAGCATCACCGTACCGTCAGCACTAGCACTAGCGATCGCCTTACCGTCAGGACTAAAACTCGCACTCCAAACAGCATCCTTGTTACCTTTTAAAGTTCCGATCAATGTGCCATCAATTTTCCACAACCTCACCATTTTGTCTGTGCTTGCAGATAGCAACATTTGACTGTCGGGACTAAAGCTAATATTTGTCAATCCACTTGTATGTTGCAAAATACTCACCGGCGTGCCGTCTTTGCTCCAAAGTCTTGCAGTTCCCCCAGCACTTGCAGCCGCTAGCATTTCACCGTCGGGACTGAAACTTACACTCATAATTTTATCACTTTCTATGTGTAAAATTTTGAGCAATTTGATATCCATACTTGCCTCGATTGACTGCTGTTTTTGCAATTGTTCCACAACCTTTGTCAAACTCCAAAGTTTAACAGTGCCATCAGTACCAGCCGCAGCAAGTATCTGACCGTCTGGGCTAAAACTAGCACTGGTTATCCAACCTCGCTCCACTTTTAAAGTTAAAAATTCTGCACCGTTTATTTGCCATAGCTTAAGAGTTCCATCGGTACTTGCTGAAGCAATAATTTTACCATCTGGACTCAAACAAACGCTGGTTAATTTAGCGCTATGTCCTTTTAAATTGTGCATCAATTTTCCGTTGTTTTGCCAAATTTTGACAGTTTGGTCGTCGCTGGCGGAGACAATTATTTGACTGCTAGGATTGAAGATTGCACTTATAATTTTATCTGTATGCCCTGTCAGTGTTGCTTGCAAAGTTCCATTAGTTTGCCAAAGTTTGATAGTATTGTCATCGTTAGGTGTAGCCAGTATCTGACTGTCGGGGCTGAAACTGACGAAAGCAAGGGTACTGGTTTCACCCTGTAAGTGGCGGCGTTCCCGAAAGCTGTAAACTATTTGTTCTAGGGCGATCGCCACTCGCGTCTGAATTTCTGAACTCACTCCGAGCGATCGCTTAATTTCAGTAGCCGCCCTGATGCTTTCTAGCAAAGCTTCATCTTTTTTGCCAGCAGCAAATAGCGTTTCTGATAGTACGCTGAGAGTCAGAATTTTGTTATTTCTTTCTTCGATTGACGGTTTCACCCAAAATGCTACAATCAGGATTGATATTAATATTCCTGCGGCCCCTGTAATAGTTGCTAATCTGAGGTTGTACTCGCGCCATAACTTATATTGAGTAATTCTTTTCTGTTTTTGTGCTTCTGCTAGTTCCTCTAGTAACTTTTTTTCGCGGCGCAGTTGCTCCATTTCAGCTTTAGTTTGTTTTTCGCGATCGCGAAATCGGGCAAATTCCGCTTCTTGACTAGCACCTAAAAATTGATAATCTTGCGCGCTCAAGCTCTTATTTGCAGACCACTCTCTAGCCTCTTCCAGCGCTTGACCGCGCAATAAGCGAGATTCATCTTGACAATCTGATGCTATCCATGCTGTTAGCGCTTCGGCATAGGGGCGTAAGTCGCCGAGTGCTTTTTCTACCCAGGTTTGATTGAATATAGCTGCATAAATGCGGTTGGATACGGTTAATTTGCCACCTCGTTTTACCACTAATCCGCTCAGCCGCAATTCTGTTTCTTCGGGAGTATCATCGGCCCCGATCCCCCCTGCCCCCCTTAACAAGGGGGGTTCTGAAAGTTCCTCATTCCTGGTTAATTTGACTGAGGGGAATTCTGGCATTTTCTCCCCCCTTCTTAAGGGGGGTTGGGGGGGATCGACTTGCATTTTCTCCCCCCTTCTTAAGGGGGGTTGGGGGGGATCGACTTGCATTTTCTCCCCCCTTCTTAAGGGGGGTTGAGGGGGATCGGGTTGCAAGATTTTTTGATACAATCCCAATAACCTACTAGCGCGGTGCTGACTTCTCAAAAGGCGATCGCGAATTGTTTTAAGGTGTACCGGTTCATCGGATGATTCCCAATTATCAATAATCTGAGATTGCACTATCTCAGCAATGAATAGGTTCGTAGTAAGGACTTCAGTCCTTCTTTCCTCCAGGTTCGTAGTAAGGACTTCAGTCCTTCTTTCCTCCATTGCACCATAAATAGTAGAAGCATCTTCTAAGCATTTGATATTTTGAAGTATAATTTTGCAAAGCTTTTGAGTCAGAAATGGTTGCCCTCCAGTCCAATCCAAAATCTCTTGCAAAACCTCTTGAGGATTGTCAACTTTTCCCTCAAATCCCTTAGCTAAAGGCAGAGCTTCCTGTAAATTAAAACCGTACAATTCTATAGCTAAACCAATATTAAATGGAGTGCGGCTTGCATCAGAAATCAAATCCGACGGCGAAGCAACTCCCAGCAAAGCAAAAGTTAACCGCTGGTATTCAGACTTATAAGCGCGTTTGTTATAGCAAGCTCTAATTAACGCAAAAAAATCATCTAGCGGTTCTTGGAAACTGAGAATACTATCAATTTCATCAATAAAAATTACAATAGGTTGAGCAATTTTTGCCAGCAGCAACTCCTCAATTAACTCTCCTAAACGCTGCACGGGCGGCATCAACTCTCTCTCCCGCCACCAAGTCATAAACTCGACTGCGTTAAACAGGTTGAAGCTGCACAAAAGCTTGTAAGCGACGCCGCCGTACCACTTATCCAGAGAGACTTGCTGGCTGCCAATGTCCGAAAGGTCGATCGTAGCACAAGAAATGCGATCGGCCGAGAGCTTTTGTACCGTTTGAACTAATAAGCTGGATTTGCCCATTTGTCGGGAATTGAGAACATAACAAAACTCTCCGGCTTTGAGAGCTTCATAGAGTTCTAAATCAGCTTGTCGCACTACATAAGTAGGTGCATCTTGCGGGAGACTGCCGCCGATTTGATATTGATAATTGACTGTCATAATGTTGCCTATAGTTAGATTATTTTGTCACTTCTGTTGTGCCTTTACCACACATCAGTTTGCCATTTTGATAAGTTGGTTCCGCTGGTTCAATTGTACCGGGAGAATCAGCTTTGCACAAGATTGTGGATGATGTTATCATTGCATTTTTAGGAGCATTGGGAGCGGCAGGAACTAGAAAAACACCGCCCACATAACTTTTTGCTTTTTTTTGCTTGGATACTCCATAATTAAAAGCAGCTTGCTTTGTCACACGAAGTGAATATTTGTAGTTGGTGGTTTCTGTTTTAAGTCCAAGTCCTAAAGCTTCAATGGAAGTGGAAAAAGCATTTTTTTCTGCATAATAAGCTTGCTGACCTTTGTTCAGCGAACTAACATACTGTTTGCCTTCCGACTGCTTAGCCTTACTTGCCATACTCAGAACAGACGGAAGAGCGATCGCACCCATTACTCCAATGCACATCAAAAGCACTAAACATCCACAACCATCAACTGAAATTATAGCTGGCTTAGAATTTTCTTGACGCATGGTATTGTCTCCTTTTTGTTTGTAGTAAGGACTTTAGTCCTTAAATAGTGAATTAAATGCCGATTCTAACTCGCGATCGGCTGTCATTATCCGCCCTAAAATTCGATTATTCTGTTACTTCTGTCGTGCCTTTGCCGCAAGCAGTTTTACCATTTTGATAAGTGGGTTCTGCTGGTTAAATTGAACCGAGATAATCAGCTTTGCACAATATGGCTATTGTCTTGAGTTCATCTTTGGCAGCATTTGGTTCAACTTCTTTAGCAGGAACTACAAAGACACCGCCCACATAACTTGTACTTTTTGGGTGCTTGGATACTCCATAATTAAATGCTGCTTGCTTGCTGGCGTGAACTGAATAGTTGTAATTTGGGGTTTCAGTTTGAATGCCTGTTCCCAATACTTCAACAGAATTAGCAAAAGTATTTTTTTGAGCGAAATCGGCTTTTTGTTCTCTGTTCATTGAGCTAAGATACTGTTTTTGTTCCGATGGTATCTCCAGAATTTCTTCGTTAATAAATGAGGGGCTAGCTAGCACGCCAATTACTCCGACGTAGATTAAAAACAACAAGCATTCGTAACGATAAAGTGAAAGGCTAGATAACTCAAATTTTTGTTGACTCATGGTAGTTTGCTCTCTGTGTTTCTAGTAAAACCGATAATCCGACAGGGAATGAATTGCGAGTATCCCAAGTTTGTAAGGGCGAAGCATTCCGGCAGATAATTTATTCGTTAGAAGCAGAGGTTTATTGCCGGAATGCTTCGCCCCTACAGATATATTGGCAAAAATGGGATGTTCCTAATATCGCAACTTTTATGCTTCTTTTTGGTCAGGATATGCTGGCTTAGTCGCTTTAGTGCCGATCGCAAAATCGCGCAATTCCACCCTGGTAAACTTGACCCCCCAAGGATCTGTCGTTGTATCCAACTCCTTTACTAAAGCATTATTAATCTCGTGGCGCGCCGCGTAAAGTTCCTCAACAGATAATTTAGCAATGTGAGTGCGAATTGAAACAATCAGCATATTTAACATTGCTTCCTTGAGATTCTGCACTTTGTAACAAGCTTTTTCTAAGTTAATGATTCGCCAGTACACGATAAAATAAACAGTAATAGAAATTCGATCGCGCGTGGTGCATTGTTGCGATGGCAATCTTAAAATTTGCTCGCGCAGAGTTTCTTTATAGGCGACTTGCTCGACAAAAGGAATCAGAAATGTTATACCAGGTTCTAGTTTTTTGCGATCGTACTTTCCAAAAATTTCAACTAACGCCTCATCTCCTTGACGGACGATTTTCACGCTGCTGGCTAAAGATACTCCGGTGATTGCAAACAACACCATCAAAAAATACTGATACATAGTGAATCTCCTAAACAGTTGACAGTTGACAGTTGACAGTTGACAGTTGACAGTTGACTCCGTAAGCCTTATTTACTCCTTTTATTTCCTAGTCCGCGCAGGCGGACTTTGTTTGTGTAGCAGCGATTTCAATCGCCGAGTGCTCTGTTGATGCGAATGAATCTGTCAGGTATCACAATCAAGGTGTTTCCTTCGCGACGCAAAACGTATACTTTTTGTCTGGGTGCGATTACTTGGTTATCTTCATTGCGAGCTTTCCACGAAGCACCTTCATAAATCACCATTCCGATTTCTCCCGATAAAATTTCGGAGATAGTTGTTGCTTCCGTTGCTTCGGGAATCACAAACTTTTTGCGAACAATGAAAATCGGTCTAATCCAGATATTCAGAGCGAGGGCTATCCCCATCCAGTAGGATATCTGCCAGTCAAAATCTTCATACATTACGTTGGCCCAACTGAACTGAAATGCGACTGATCCTCTCCACAAAATAAAGGATGAAATTAGAGCAGCAACTCCCATCATCAGCAGGTAAAACCTGTATTTGTGGGGCTGAGTTTTTTGGATAAAAAAATCGATCGCACTTAGCACAACTCCCAGCACAAACCAAAACATCGGCGGTGTGAAAGCGAAAGTTGGTTGAGCGGTGGCTGACGCCAGCGACCAAATTAGGATAGAATGCACAATGCTTTTACCTCGTTGTGATGGGATTCAACCTTGTTATTTCTAATCTAATCAGGCCGCTATTTGAGTTGGTGAGTGAGTTATTTGAGAATTCATCGACTTGTCATCGACTTGTCATCGATTTTGGGGACATTTAGCAGTCAATTTAAGGTCAAACGCGCATTGAGGCAGGGGTTTAAACCCCTGCCTCATAGCTAAAGTCGGTTGAAACCGACTATCAATTTTAGATTTTAGATTTTAGATTTTAGATTGGAAATTATTGATTTTAGATGGGATATTTGAGAGTTAAAATTGAGGATTAAAAGGTTTATTTAATTAGCTCTTCAGTCCTCTTTGAGAGGACTTTCGCTATGAGACAGGGAATTTATTCCCTGTCGGACTGTCGGACTTACAAACGATATCGGTAAAGTTATTTATTGAATGGCAAACCTGTGGATTATGCCAATTTAATCGCAATTACTAAATCAGGTTTGCACTGAAAATTCCTGTGGGTCGATTCCCCAATTAGCCCAGCGAATCGCTTCCCTCGCGGATCGCATATCAGGTGGTACCCGCAAGGCATGAATGAATTTCGTGCTAGGACAAGTCATTTTTAGCAAATAAAATGGCTGTCTATCTCCATTATCAATCATTTTGTCTATTTTTAACAGAGTGTATTCAGCCCATGAATCTAATTCAGTAGCTTGCAATTCTTCGCAGATACGTGCATAGCCAATCTCCTGGATTAACAATCGACGAAATTCCGAGTTTGTCTCTTGTAAAATCCATTGGGATTGCCACTCTTGGGGATGAACTACCCCATATTTTTCAGGTAATGTTACGCCGTGATACGAGTACAATCCCCATCCATCAGGAAACTGGATGGCGGGTTTTCCTTCTGCGTGGAGGCGATCTTGACTGTCAAAAGAAAGTTTGAGCGGGCGATCGCAAACAATACAAGTTTTTTCACAAGAATAAATCCAGCCGCAACTCACGATCAGTTGTTGGAATATTTCCCATTTTTCTCGATCGTAAGGATAATTTAAAACAGAAAAGCCAAAATCTAGGAAAGCTGCGTCACCAGCCCATACTTGAGGTCGAGTCCACATACAAAATTTTTGATATACTATGAAATTTTTACAACCATTCATAACATCGAAAAAACTAACACCGCCCCAACAAGTATAACTGCCATCTTCTCCGATCGATCGGGATTGTCGATCGAGTTGTTCTATCAGAGAGCGCGGTACTGAATTTTCAAAATGACTTTCTCGTGGTTTTTGAAGTGATTCTAGTGGTTTTTTAAGTGATTGGACTAAATCGAAAAACAGTTCGTCCATTCGTGGGCGCAACTTAAACAAGCGCTTCCCTAATTCGTAGCTTTCCAATTGATTCTCAGGTATTTTTGTCAACGGGAGTTCTGCGATCGATCGGAGTCTATTACCATAATAGTTTTGCCAGTAGCATGAAAGACTTTTCCAAACTACACAAGGACTACTAAAAAACTCAACTTCAGGCTCTGGTTTACCATTGGCAATGTAAGCTGCTTTGATGGCTGATTCGGCTTTGGCGCGATCGATCCGCTCTGTTGAAAGGGCGATTTGTCGCCACTTGTCGCGATAAACAGGAATCAAAGCTTCTTGCTCAGGAGTTAATTTTTTCATCTTCGTTGGCGACATATCTCTTCCAGGTTCATCTTGTCGCAATTTAAATATAACTCAATTATAGAGTTTTGCGATTATTGGCGTAAAATAGGCTTTTCAGTCCTCTTTGAGAGGACTTTCGCTATGAGACAGGGAATTCATTCCCTGTCGGACTATCGGACTTACAAACGATATCGGTACAGCATTTGATGTTAAATCGATTTAAGATTTGAGATTGGGAATTAAGGCTGTTATGTCGATCGCTTCCTATTTACTTTGGTTTTGATTGATTTTATTAAGAGCTTCCTTGACTCTAATCGTGTTTTTTTAAAGAGTTTAACATTAAGATATATTGCCTGATATAAACAAGTATATTCTAGCACAGAAAATCTGAAATCTGTATTCCCTAAAGTAGCTTTATAAAAATCAGCTTTTCGTAAGATAGCTCCTCTAAAAGTAGTAGCTTGCCAGATCCATGTTCCTTGATAGGGTAGGCTTTCAACAACATAATGCGTCGCAACAGAAACCCAAATAATTAGTGGATACAGTATCATAAACAGCAGAACAAAGCCAAGTATTAATCTAGTTATAAAATAAAAACTAGAACCAATTATTTGTGGCACTAAAAATATAGTAAAATAGCAACATAAAATACCGATCCAGTTTTTGGAAAGCCATGTTGGTAAAAAAAACAGAAAAAGTAGTGAAGACATTCCAATTACAAAAGGTCCAAGGAATACCAGGCCACCTGTATCAGAATTACGTAATTCGGTTGATGCCCTAATAAAAGCACTATTAAAACTAAGGCAGTAAAAAATAGATAGACGCATTGCTAAAAAAGCAACAGTTAACTGAAAAATGGTTCGGATAAATGATACTGTAAAAGTTGTGCCAGCTTGAGCATAAGTAAAATTCGCTCCTGTTAAATTAGCATTAACAAAACTAGCGCCTCGAATATCGGCATAACTCAAATTAATATGAGACAGTTCCTGACCATCAAAATTCTCACCTCTGAGGTTTTCTCTGCTAAAGTTTCTTCTACCTTGTTGATACAGATGAATTAATTCCGATGCTTTCATTTCGATCGCTTCCTATTTACTTACGTGGTTGAAATATTGTGAGAGTTGATTAGTTAGATTATCTGGTCACTTCTGTGTTGTACCTTTACCGCAAATAACCTCGCCATTTTGATAAATTGGTTCCGCTGGCTCATCCGGCTCATCTGCTTGTTTAACTCTAAAGAAAGGGCGCTTTTCAGTTTCGCAAAGTATGGTTATAGTCATCATTTCATCTCGACGGCCGTTTGGATCTAATTTTTGAGCAGGAACTAAAAAAACACCGCCGACATAATTCTTAAGAGTCTTATTCTTGGAAACTGCATAATTAAATGCTGCTGTTTGAGTGGCACGAGTTGAATATTTGTAGTCGTTTGTTTCTGTTTTAATGCCAAGTCCTAAAGCCGCAATTGAATTGCCAAGAACACTATTTTCTGCCAAATAAGCTAGCTGACCTTTGTTCATTGAACCAACAAACTGTTTGCCTTCCACCTGCTTAGAATTAGTTACCATACTTGCAGATAACCCTAGCAATATCTCAACTTGCTTATCCCTAATTCCAAAAGAAAAAAATAATGGCATGACAAACAGGGTGAAAAATGCAATCAATCCAATGTACGCAAGCAATAAGCATCCACCAACCTTGAGTAAACCGCTAAAAACCTGGAGTAAAATGCTATTTGACTTAGACTTTTGTTGACGCATGGTATTTTTTCCTCTATGTTTACGATCGCAATTTTATCTGGGCGGGTGAGTTGTGAGAATGAATAGATCGATCGCACTTAGCACAACTCCCAGCAACAACAGCGGCGGTGTGAAGGCGAAACTTGGTAGATCGGTAGCTGACGCCAGCGACCAAATTAGGATAGAATGCACAATGCTTTTACCTCGTTTTGATGCGATCCAACCTTGATATTTCTCATCTAATCAGGCCGCTATTTGAGTTGGTGAGTGACTTATTTGAAAATTCATCGACTTTTCATCGACTTTTTATCGACTTTAGGGACAATAGGCATTTATGATGGTTTCAGTGTCTCGATCGTTATAAGCAATGCCTCGATCGCTCAGGCTGCATCTCCAGTACATTCCCACAGTTAAATCGTCTCTGCTGAGAAATGGCTTTCCCAGTCAGAAAATCTTGGCTGAGGATTTAGGGATAGCCCAATCTACTGTCAGTCATTTCCTGAATGGCAAACCTGTGGATTATGCTAATTTCATCGAAATTTGTCGCGGCTTGGGCCAGGAATGGCGCGATATAGCCGATTTTGAGACTCAGTGCGAATCGGTAGAAACACAGTCGATCGCAGCCAAAATAGCCAAAATTGCGATCCTCTTCGTTGATCAGCCTCCCGTAGGGGCGGGCAACGCTTACGCGCGATCGAACCCAAACCACACCCTGATTCAACAATTGCACCAAGCTTTGACTTTTGCTAGCCACGAAGTCTTTTTAGTTAACAACAGCAGCAAAGATAACTCATATTTAAAGCTTTGCGATTATTTGCTGTTACCGATATCCGCAGAATATGCCGCTAGCGAAATGATATTAGAACAAGTACAGCTAGCCCAAGAATTGCACAGTTTCACTAATAAAAAACCAGCGATATTACCAATTTGCATTGAATTAAATGCACCATTTTCTTTTGATTTATTGCATTGTTTAGCAGGAGTCCAGTCTTGGCATTGGCGGTGTGCGGCCGACTCATCAAAGTTAATTTCTGAAATTTTAACCGTAGTTAAAGAAGGTCGCACATCCTTAAATGCAGACCATGAATTAGCTGTCAATTTGAGCGAAATTCCTAGCACAAAAAATTCGATAATTCAACCCATACCAGCAGCAGCGCCAGAATTGCCGGGAGGACAAGTAGATTTAGTTTCTCGCTTTTATGTCGATCGCCCTCCGATCGAATCCCGGTGTTACGAGGCGATCGCCCAACCGGGAGCCCTGATCCGCATCAAAGCACCCAGACAGATGGGCAAAACTTCCTTAATGGCGCGGATTTTGCATCATGCAGAAGCGCAAGGTTCTCGCACGGTAGCGCTGAGTTTTCAGCTAGCCAATCGGAGAATATTCGCGAATTCAGATACATTTTTGCAGTGGTTTTGTGCTAGCGTCGGTCAAGAGTTGGGAATGCTAGATCAGTTGCCGAAGTGTTGGGAATTAGCAGATTTGATTGGCAGCAATCAGTGCTGTAAGGCTTACTTTGAACAGTATTTGCTGTCGGAATCCTCACCACCTCTGACATTGGGTTTAGATGAGAGCGATCGCCTATTTGAATCCCCGGAAATTGCCGATGACTTTTTTGGGCTGTTGCGCGCTTTGCACGAAGAAGCAAAACGGCGAGATATTTGGAAAAAGTTTCGTCTAATTGTGGTACATTCCACGGAAGTTTATATTCCGTTGGATGTGAATAAATCGCCGTTTAATGTCGGATTGCCGATTGAATTGTCGGAGTTTAGTTCGCAGCAAGTGCAAGAGTTAGCAGCGCGACACGGACTGAATTGGAATGCGATAGAAGTTGAGGAATTGATGGCATTAGTGGGAGGACATCCCTATTTAGTGCGGCTGGCTATGTATCGGATTGTCTGTCAAGATGTGACTTTAAATAATTTGGTGAAATCGGCGACAACGGAGGCAGGAATTTACAGCGATCATTTGCGGCGGCATTTGTGGAATTTAGAAAAATATCCAGAATTGATCGAGGCGATGAGAGAGGTTGTGATTGTCTCAAATCCCGTTAGATTGAAGTTAGAATTAGGGTTTAAATTAAATAGTATGGGATTGGTGAAACTGGAGGGGAATTATTGCAGTGCGAGATGCAGTTTGTATGAGGAGTATTTTCGCGATCGCCTAGAATGCAAATAATCATGATTTAGCCGATCGCCAAATCCACACTAACCACAAATTCGGGAAAAGCCAGCGGCGCAACTTCGTCGCCCCGCCAAAACCTCAGCATTAAACTGTAACCGTTAACCGTTGGTTGGCGGTATACTTCCAAGCAATTTTCCTGTAAATTGACGATCCATACTTCCTGAATTTGCGATCGGGCATAAATAGGAAGTTTCACATCTCTGTCATAATCTATTGAAGTGTCAGCTACTTCTATTAATAGTAAAACTTCCGATGGTAGGGGATGGGCGGTTGAATAGTAATCGGCGCGAGGTTGTAACAATACTATATCAGGTTGCGGCTCAGTGCGATCGCTCAACTGGACGGGGTTCTGCACGTCAAAAGTAGCCAAATTTTCGGGAATTTGGCTGCACAGTCTGGCTAAGCGCCTCACAGAGGAAGCATGACGAGTTCCAATAGCGGCCATTTCAACAAGTTCTCCTTCTATCAATTCTACGCGATCGCGATCGGAAAGAATCCCAGCTTTACCCATCTGATGGTATTCTTCTACTGTGAAAAGTCTTTTGAGCAACTGCACAGCCATAACTTACCGTTCCTCTAATCATTTCTTCAATTATAGTCAGTCGCACCATTAAATACCACTAATTTCTAAAGTCGATGAGAAGTCGATGAGAAGTCGATGAGAACTCACTCATGTTCTCAAATAGCCTGGTGATTTAATAGAGATAGAGTAGAAGCAAGGCACAATATGCGAGGTTTACAAACCTCACCGCACTCAAATGAGGCATTTACCTAAAACCTAAATATGCTCGCGCATCTCCTCTAATTGTGACTTGCTTGGAAACTACTCTGCTAACTCATTTGGAGAACAATCATGTTGCTTAAAATAAATCCTCGACTCGATCAACTCAAGAAACAAGCAAAATTTTCACAAACAAACATTACTCGCAACAAAAAAAACGATGGGGGATTCACTTTAGTAGAACTCACTATTATACTCATGATAATTACAATCCTTTCTGCGATCGCCCTCCCTGAATTCGCCCGTTGTAGGCCGTATAAAGCTATGCAGTCAGAAGCTAAGCAATATGTTAGCTCAATTAACCGCGCCCAACAAGCTTATTTTGGGGAAAAAGGTGCATTTTCTAATTCCATTAATCCTTTGGCTATCGGCATTAAAACTGAGACAACCAATTATAACTATTCAGCCATAGCTACCAAAAATGCTGCGTTTAGTTATGGGGTATCCCGTAGCAATAATATTCGTAGTTATGTCGGGGCTGTATTTTTACTACCTGTTTCCCCAGCTAACAACGACAAGACTACTGTAGGCATTCTGTGTGAAGCAAATTCTCCTGGGAAGATCCAACTGCCTAATCCTATCCTTCAGAATAATGTTCCTGTCTGCGCTGCTGGTAGTAGTGAAGTGACTAAGTAAATATCGACATTACCGAGAAGCTCATGTTACCAGAAATTGTCAAAGGCTTCATCATCTTAGCCTGCATCTTCATTCCCCTAGAAAGAATCTTTTCCTTGCACAAGCAAAAGATATTTCGTCTCGGATGGGCAACCGATGCCACCTATTTTTTTACAGGTCACTTTATTGGCAGATTTGGTGCCATTGTTGTGACACTAACTTGGTCACTGATGACGAATTTTCTCAACTCAGAATTGCAAAGCAAAGTAGCTTCTCAACCTATTTGGTTGCAGTTTGCAGAAGCAGTTATCGTTTCAGATATGGCATATTATATCGCTCACCGTCTGCTCCATGAAGTACCCTGGCTTTGGCAATTTCATGCAGTCCATCACAGCATTGAACACATGGACTGGTTGGCAGCAGTGCGGGTGCATCCCTGCGAGCAACTCTTTACTCAGATTTGCAAAATTATGCCTCTTGTCTGGTTGGGATTTAGCAAAGAAACTTTTGTGGTTTATGCTCTTTATTCGGCGGCGATCGCCTTTTTGATTCATGCTAATATTACTCTCAGATTTGGCGTTTTAAAATGGTTTGTGGCTACCCCACAATTTCATCAATGGCATCACAGTAAAATCCCGGAAATTTACAACAAAAACTTTGCTGTTCAGTTGCCACTGTTAGATTTACTATTTGGCACTCTGTATATGCCAGCAGGGAAAAGACCCCGAAAATATGGTGTCTCAGATCGCATACCTGTTGGCTATCTCGGACAATTACTCTATCCGTTTTTTGGAAACATTAAAATGGTAAATAACCAATTAAAACAAGGCATGAGTCGCTATTTTCGCCCTTTGCCTGTAACGCTTGGTGCGATATTAGTTGCGGTTAGTTCTCTGAGTGCAGTTTCCTTAATTAATCACATGGATATTCCTACTTTTATTGCCAGTTTGAATTCCCAAAAAGTAACTGTTGCCGAATTGCAGCAGGGTAAGTTGAAACCTGTGATTTTGATTGACGTGCGATCGCCCGAAGAGTACGCAGAAGATCGCATCGGTGAAAGTCCGCTGGTTCCCCTAACTGACATTGAAGTGGGATTCGGTGTCAAGCAAGTGCAAGATATTGCTCGATCGACCGTCAATTCCGATCGCACCCAGCCAACTATTGTACTTTATTGCGCGCGGGGCGGGCGATCGGTTAAAGCTTACCAAAAATTGCAAAAAATAGGCTTTAATTTAGCTTTTCTATCGGGAGGAATCGCTGCGTGGCGGGAAGCTGTGCCTGCTAAACAGGACTCTGAAGTATTAGCGCCAATTATGCGATCGTCAAAAGAGACTGTCAGAAGTAATTAGTTGGTTAAAAAAAGAGCAGAGAAAAAGGGGGAGTCAAAAATATCTATCAATAGAAAGGTGTAGCCTGCTGAATGATTCGGTATCTTGAAAATAAGCAGCCCGAATATTCAGCAATCTGCAAAGGTTGGCTGTAGTAGCAGGCTCCACAATAATCTGAGTTAGCATAATTTGATTCCATGCAAAACACCCTAGAGATACTTTCTTCTTCTGAGTCGCCGAGTCTTACCAAAAATCAACCGGCACTCCCAAATTATGAAGCAGCCGATCGCCAATTTGTCAATCTGCTAGAGGTAGATGATTTAGACAAGACGGTGGCGGCAAAACCTTTACTCGTCAGCGATTTTGAAAGCGCGATCGCCTTTGCACTTCAAGCAGCTTACCAACAGGAACCGGGCGACGAGGCCGCGCACCGTTTCTTGCAGCGCGTGCTTTACCGCATCAACCGCCTCAACTTTTTTTGGTACGACGATTTGCGCCGCTACAACAACGAGCGATCGCACTATTTGCGAGGAGTGCGCGATCGCATCGAATCACCCTGGCAGCAATGGGAAAGCGCCCAAATCGACGTTGCAGCGCTGCAAAACATCGAGGATGTCAAGCAAGCCCTGCGCGATCGCGCGGCCGCCGATGTCGATCCAGAGCTAACTGAAATCGATCGCTACCTGCGGGAACAGATGACTGAAGGGGGATACAAGCACTTGCTGGCGATCGCCTCCTTCGACGGTTTAGTGGAAGCCAGCCGCGTTTCTCGCATCATCGGCGGTGCCGGCAACGAAATTCAGTCAACGCTGACGCGGGTGCTGATCGAAGAATACGGCGGCGGTCGCTTAGCTCGCAAGCACTCGACCTATTTTGCCCAAATGCTGGCAGAATTCGGGATGAGTACGGAACCGGAAGCCTACTTCGATTTAGTGCCTTGGCAAGTGCTCGCCAGCATCAACCACAACTTCTTGCTTACCGAACGCAAGCGCCATTTTCTGCGCTACAACGGCGGACTCACCTATTTTGAGGTGGCGGGGCCCGTTGCTTACCGCAATTATCTAGCCGCGGCGCAGCGTCTGGGCCTCTCGCAGGCTGCGATGGGTTATTGGGAATTGCACATCCGCGAAGACGAACGTCACGGGCGCTGGATGCTTGATGAGGTGGCGCTACCGCTGGTTGACAAATACCCGCAGGAAGCGTGGGAATTGGTGTTGGGGTACGATCAGGAGAAGTCGATCGGCGATCGGGCTGGGTTGGCTGTAGTGCGATCGATCCAAACCGCAGAACAAAATTAACCGCTATGCGCGGGTGCGTCAGTCTGTGGCACACCCGCACCCAGGCTAGATATTAAAAAGCAGTCAATAACTGAATTAGCTCGATCGACAAGTCTCTTTGCGACTTTTGCTGCTTCTGAAACAAAACTCCAGCCAGCAGATAGATATTTTCCGAATAAAAAGCCATTCCCTGTTTTCGGAGATTGGCGATCGCGCTTTTCACCTTGGGCTCCGAACTGTAATAGCCAAAATTTAAAGGTGCAATCTCAAAATTCGCCACCGAGTAGCCTAGATCCAAGGCATAATCTATCAAACCCACAGGATTAGAATAGCTAGAAACCATCAGCAAAACTCGATCGCAGTCCAAAGATAAAAGTTTCTTAGCAATTGTCGAACCATCAGTCCCGCCGTGCAACAGCGGCTGATAAATCTTGTCATCCACCGCAGGCAAATAAGGCGGATTTGAGATAACACAATCTGCCGACTGATATAAAAGCGAATCAAAAAAAGAGCAATTGTTGACCGTATATTTTTCGCTGATTTGATATTGCTTAATTTTAGATTGAGCAATTTTCCAAGCTACATTATTTAACTCAAATCCTTGTATTGTCCCGTTAAAATCTGTTCTCAGCAAAGACTTAATAACTGGACTTCCTTCACCAGAACCAAACTCTACGATCAGTCGAGAATGATCGCTGGCATTTAACACTAAACTTTCCAAGCAGTGCGAGTAAAAATCGGATTCTTCCGGGCAGTGGAATACCTGTTTGAGAGGATTGGATGAAGTGAGCATAAATTCTGTAACAAGGTTTACTATTTTTAAAATATCTAAAAAGTAATAGTGCAGCCATCTGTCGCAAGAGCTATTTAATCAACTTTGATAGCAGTTCTATCTAAAGATGAGGAATATATCTCAATACGGTTCACTTAACATATTTATGCCCCGGAGATCCCCCTCGCATCCCCCTTAAGAAGGGGGACTTTGAGAGCATTCTTGTCCCCACCTTGGGAAGGGGGGTTAGGGGGGATCTGTCTTAAGTGAACCGTATTGGAATATATCTCTCCCTCATCTTTCGTTCGATTCCCCCATTTAAAATCTCTACTCAAAAAATGAAAAATCTATAGCAGTTCGAGCCAAAGATGAGGTATTGAGCGATCGAGTTCTCAATCCCTCAATTCTTCAATCTCAAATCGAAAAATGGAAAATCTCTTCCTGTTTGAGTTGGTGCGATTGTAAAATTATTACTTTCGAGCGATCGTAAAATTAATAATATTCATCCTATTGATAGATGGCAATTCTCTAGCAATCCGTTCATAAATTTAAATAAGTGGTTCCCAGTTCGAGCGAAAGGAAACCATGCAAGCGAGGAAGAGCCTCAGCACACGACTAGATCCGCTCTTCCTCGCCTGTGGGTTCTGCTTTCCCTCGAACTGGTAACGAGCATTCCTACAAATCCTGCGAGGATTGCTATAGTGATTAACAGGTTTTATATAAAATTTATTGTGAGCCGATAGTCCCATTTTCTTGCTCTTGCTTTATCAGCAAAATTTGGGTAATTTCCCTGCTCAAACAGGCCTTAATCTGACTTGGACTTTTTCACCTGCGAATTCAAAAAATACGTCAGTGAAGCGATTACTAAAGCGATACTTGCTCCCAAGGGAAGGATGTTATCCGCACCGTTCCACTTAACTACCTGACCGAGATATAATACGCTCAATACGACGACGATCACGCTGGTGAGTTTGCTTTTGAGGTCGTCTATGGTGTGAATTTCTAGCCAGTCTGGTACTTTGATGCGATCGTCAATAAACAGTTCGTAAAGTCCGAGTGCCGTAATATAAAATACTGTGGCTAGCAGAAACAAATCTACAACTTCGACAAAGGACAGAATCAGTGTTTTAGAGTTTTCGCTGGAAATCGGCCCTGTAGTGATAATGTAGCCGATGGTAGCGATCGTTTCCAGGGCACCGTAGATCAAAAGCGTCACAGAGGCTACAAAAGAACCGAGTACAGCAATTATCATTAGATACCGACTTTTGGCAAGAATTCGATGCAGCATAGTTGATGTCCGCTGGGGAAATTTGTGAGAGAAGAACCGCTCTCTGGCATACCTTTGGCTTTACTATATCAAGGTTTTGCCCGATCGCCCGAATAACTTCGGTTGGCTGGGCACCTTGGGCGCGTTGGGTTTGCTCAACTTGCTTCGGAAATACCGTGCAGCGTCCGATCGCGTGAAAGTGCGATCGGACTACCACTAAATTTGTAGGGTGCGTCAGAACCTCGCCTTTTCTCCCCTATGTGAGGCAAAATCTCTGACGCACCCTACCACTTTCCCTAAATTAATCATAATTTTCTCACGGGCGATCGCACTTCAGGGCTGATTTATTCAAACAACACAAAATTAGTCCTCAGCGTCCACAAAAACAGTCACAGCCGCCACAGCGATTAACATTTCATCATTTTTATCATTCAGAGAGGCGATCGCCCTTCCTGGTACAATCATCCCGCCCTGCTCCACAATCAGAGTTTTGCTACCAAAAGGCAGCGCCGCCAAAACTTCGTCGTGACGCACTTGTTCCGGGTAAGGAACAGCCACCTTTACCTCAACAATCATCTGATTCGGATCAGTCAAACCCGCCACTTCCCAGACACCTAGGAGAGCATTATGGGCGATCGCATTCCGTACAGCCCTAGCCGCCGCTACAGTCGGTTCCTGCCCGTGCTGGTCGATACCCATCCCCATTTCAATGATGAAACATTTACGTGCCACAGTTACCCCTTCGTTGATATTTGCTTGCAGTCGTTAGCGAAGCCCCCAAACAGGATCGCACTCTTGCTCAAAACAATCCAATTATCTCCCAACCTGACCGCTATTTATATTATTTTATCGATCGATACAACCACACAACAATCATCCCAGTTTAAACAAATAATGCAACTGTCTGCAAGCGCCAAAGCCCGATAGTCATCAATCAGTCTCAATTTAAAATATAAAATCTAAAATCGTCTAACTTATGGTAGTATAACCCAATTCACGACTCCTCGCGGAAAGCCAAACTCATCTCCAGCTTAAATCATGGATAGTTTTCTACCAATTGCCTACTTTCAAAACCAATTTCTCCCATTTACCGACGCCAACATTTCCATAGCCACCCACGCCCTGCACTACGGAACCGGAGTTTTAGGCGGGTTGCGAGGAATTCCCGACCCCGAAAATGCCGATCGCATCTTACTATTTAGATTAGACCGTCACTGTCAAAGATTAAGTCAAAGTGCCAGCTTCCTCCACTGCGATCTCCCCGCCGACAAAATCCAACAAGTAATCACTGATTTTGTTAAAAAAAATCAGCCCAAAAAATCATTTTACATCCGCCCCTTCATCTACACATCAAGTTTAGGAATAGCCCCCAGACTGCACAACGTAGAAACAGACTTTTTTGTCTATGGATTAGAACTCTCAGACTATTTGCCAAAAGAAGGAGTCAACTGTAGAATTAGCTCTTGGTATCGCCAAGAAGACCGCAGCTTACCCTTAAGAGGTAAAATTAGTGGCGCTTACATCACCTCAGCTTTAGCCAAAACAGAAGCAGTAGAATCCGGCTTCGACGAAGCGATTATGATGAACACCCAGGGAAAAGTCAGCGAAGCTTCAGGAATGAACATATTTGTCGCCAGAAACGGTAAATTAATTACTCCAGGTTTCGACCAAGATATTCTCGAAGGAATCACCAGAGATAGCGTGATGACAATCGCCAAAGACTTAGGAATTGAAGTCATAGAAAGACCAGTTGACAAATCAGAACTATTGATTGCAGACGAGATTTTCCTATGCGGAACCGCCGCCAAAATCACCCCAATTAACCGAATAGAAAACTATCAACTGCCCAAAAACCGACCCATCACCGAAAAACTCTTGCACAAAATCACAGGGATTATGGAAAATCGCGATAGTAAGTACAAAGAGTGGGTATTTGCGATCGATCTGAATTAAGCTGTTCTGCCTTTAAATCGTATATCAAGAAATAATCAAACTCTTGTGGGGTGGGCTTCGACGCTGCCCCGAATATGCAATTTCAATACGCAACAACTTAATTTGTAACTAAAAACAAGTTTTACTCACACAAAGCAGCCGCATGATGGCGAATATGATCCTCCATAAAACTAGCGACAAAATAATAGCTGTGATCGTAACCTTCCTGCATCCTTAAAGTCAGCGGCTGTCCCGCTTTTGCACAAGCATCCGCGAACACATCCGGCAACAATTGCCCCTCAGCAAGATAGGAATCAGCAGTGCCACAGTCAATCAGAATCGGGCGGTTGTATTGCTTTTCCCGAACTAATTCGCTCGCATCCCAAGCCCTCCAACTCTCTCGATCGCCCCCAAGGTAGTGTCCGAATATTTTTTGACCCCAAGGGCAGCGCACGGGCGCGCAAATAGGCGCAAACGCGGAAACTGAAAGATAGCGATCGGCATTTTTTAACGCACAAATTAAAGCCCCATGTCCGCCCATCGAATGACCAAAAATTCCCTGTTTTTCCCGTATTGTTGGGAAATTTTCAGCGATTAAATTTGGTAATTCATCAACCACATAACTGTACATTCGATAATGAGAATTCCAAGGTGAGGCTGTCGCATCCACATAAAAACCCGCGCCACTTCCCAAATCCCAATTGTCGGCCTCCCCAGGAATGCCAGTATCGCGCGGGCTAGTGTCTGGTGCAACTAACATTAACCCGTATTTTGCCGCAAATTGCTGCGCCCCTGCTTTTGCCATAAAGTTCTCTTCCGTGCAGGTTAAACCTGATAGAAAGTACAGGATTGGTACGGGTTGTGATTCGGCTTGTGGCGGCTGATAAACAGTGAATTTCATCTCGCTGTTGCAGGCTGAGGATTGATGGCTGTAAAATCCTAGTTTGCCGCCAAAACTTTTATATTGTTTTTCCAGTTTGAGGGATTTAGAGAGCATATTAATTCTCTTTCATTTCTGAATTAGATTTTTTTTACCGCAGAGAGCGCAGAGAGCGCAGAGGAAGAGAGAAGAGAGCAAGATTTTTGTTCAAAATGTCAAAACTGTGCGAATTGACTTGCCTTGGTGCATCAAATCAAAGGCTTGATTAATTTGCTCGATCGGCATTACTTGAGTTATCAAGCTATCAATATCAATTTTACCATCCATGTACCAATCAACAATTTTTGGAACATCAGTTCTGCCCTTCGCCCCGCCAAAAGCCGAGCCTTTCCAAACCCTACCAGTTACTAGCTGAAATGGGCGGGTACTAATTTCTTGACCTGCTCCCGCTACTCCAATAATCACGCTGACTCCCCAACCTTTGTGACAGCATTCCAAAGCTTGCCGCATCACATTAATGTTGCCGATACATTCAAAAGTGTAATCAGCTCCGCCTTTGGTTAAGTCTACCAAATAAGGCACTAAATCGCCTTCGACTTCGCGGGGATTGACAAAGTGAGTCATGCCGAATTTTTCCGCCATTTTTCGCTTGTCTGGATTCAAATCTACGCCGATAATCATGTTAGCTCCCACCATGCGAGCCGCTTGAATTACATTCAAACCAATGCTACCCAAACCGAAAACTATGACATTAGAACCTGGTTCAACTTTCGCCGTATTGATGACAGCACCGATTCCCGTCGTGACGCCGCAGCCGATTAAACAAACTTTATCAAAAGGAGCATCATCGCGAATTTTTGCTACGGCAATTTCTGGCAATACTGTATAATTGGCAAAGGTAGAAGTTCCCATGTAATGGAAAATTTTTTCACCGTCAATTGAAAACCTGCTCGTGCCGTCGGGCATCACTCCTTGTCCTTGAGTGAGGCGAATTGCTTGACAGAGATTCGTTTTGCCGCTCAAACAATATTCGCAGTTGCGGCATTCGGGAGTGTAAAGTGGAATTACCCGATCGCCCTTTTTGACACTCGTTACTCCCGCTCCAACATCTGCGACAATCCCGGCTCCCTCGTGGCCTAAGATAGCAGGAAACAAACCTTCGGGATCAGCGCCGGAAAGAGTGTAAGCATCGGTGTGACAAACACCCGTCGCTTTAATTTCCACCAGCACCTCACCAGCCCGCGGCCCATCCAGATCAACCGTCTCAATAGTCAAAGGTTTGCCGGCACTGCGAGCAACTGCTGCTTTTACTTTCATGCTTTTTCCCCGTGCGATTCATTTGTCAACTGACCAGTCAATATGTATTGTATTACTTAATCACAAAATTGCACCAACTCTATGACAAAATTAATTGTAATTACCGGAGTCAGTCGCGGTCTAGGTCTCGCCATGACCGAAAAATTTATAGAATTGGGACATACAGTTCTCGGATGCGCCCGTTCTTCCGAAGCCGTTGAACAACTCAACCAAAAATATAGTGCACCCCACCATTTTACTTGTTTGGATGTCGCCAGCGACGAGCAAGTCAAAACTTGGGCAACAGAAATTATCGCCAAAAAACAGACTCCCGACTTGCTGATTAACAATGCAGCTTTAGTCAACAATCCCGCGCCGCTTTGGTTAGTCAGCAGCGAAGAATTTTCGCAGCTAATAGATGTTAATATTAAAGGTACTGCTAATGTGATTCGCCACTTTGTCCCGGCAATGATTGCGAGAAAAAGTGGCATAATTGTCAACATTAGTTCCGGTTGGGGAAGGTCAACTTCGCCGGAAGTCGCGCCCTATTGCGCTTCCAAATGGGCGATCGAAGGACTGACGCGATCGCTAGCCCAAGAACTCCCGCGAGGGATGGCCGCAATTCCGTTAAATCCCGGCATAATTCACACCGATATGCTGGACATTTGTTTCGGAGAAGAAGCAGCAAATTACACGCCAATCAAAGCGTGGGTGGAAAAAGCAGTGCCTTTTTTGCTGAAATTGAAACCTTCAGATAATGGCGTGCCAATGACAGTTCCAGGATAATAATAGACTGCTTACACTCACGCCGAAATCATCTAAAAATTATCTGTGTTAATCCGTGTTAATCTGCTTGACATTTGCGGTTCACCTATCAATTAAAAACTCATGCAAGAAGGATCATAAAATAGTAAAATAAGATTCCTGTCAGATCCAACGCCAGAAATTTCTCCCCAAATAACCACTGTGAACTTGCCGCTAACCTCGCCCTCGCAAACCGAAACCCGCAAAGCAGACCACCTCAGGATCTGCCTCGAAGAAGATGTACAATTTCGCGAAACTACCAGCGGACTAGAAAACTACCGTTTTGCTCACTGTTGTTTGCCAGAACTCGATCGCACCCAAATCGATTTAACCTCCACATTCCTCGGCAAAAAACTAGCCGTACCCCTGCTAATTTCGTCAATGACAGGCGGCACCGAACTAGCCCAGACAATCAACTATCGCCTCGCCGATGTCGCTCAAACATACAAACTGGCAATGGGAGTCGGTTCCCAGCGATGCGCTGTCGAAAACCCTCAACTAGCTCCTACATTTGCCGTGCGGCGCCGCGCTCCCGATATTCTGCTATTTGCTAATATCGGAGCGGTTCAATTAAACTATAATTACGGTTTGGAAGAATGCCAAAAAATCGTTGATATTCTCGAAGCAGATGCCCTTATTTTACACTTAAATCCGCTGCAAGAGTGCGTTCAAACTGAAGGTGATACTAACTTTAAAGGACTCCTAGATAAAATAGCCAAATTGTGCGCTAAATTACCAGTACCGGTGATTGCGAAAGAAGTCGGTAACGGTATTTCTGGAAAAATGGCACAGAAATTGCTCGCGGCTGGAGTAAGCGCGATCGACATTGCCGGCGCCGGAGGCACTTCTTGGGCGAAAATAGAAGGACAGCGAGCCACAGACGACAAGCAGCGCAGGTTGGGCGCAACCTTTGCCGACTGGGGAATACCCACAGCCGAGTGCATTGTCAGCACCCGCGCCGTAGCGCCGGATGTTCCCCTGATTGCCTCTGGAGGCTTGCAAAACGGCTTGGATGCAGCAAAAGCGATCGCCCTGGGCGCCGATGTGGCGGGACTGGCGCGGCCGTTTCTGCAAGCCGCAGCGGAATCGGAATCAGCCGCAGCCCAGCTAGCTGAGGTTTTAATTGCAGAAATCGCTACCGTGATGTTCTGTACTGGCTGCGCTAA
The DNA here is from genome assembly GCF_036705955.1 of Microcoleus sp. A6-C6. Taxonomy (NCBI): domain Bacteria; kingdom Bacillati; phylum Cyanobacteriota; class Cyanophyceae; order Oscillatoriales; family Microcoleaceae; genus Microcoleus; species Microcoleus sp. A6-C6. The sequence continues at coordinate 99,947 of NZ_JAUBVR010000005.1, forward strand.
CTTGGATGAGTTACAACATTCTGGGGTTTTGGAAAGGTTAAGATAGAAAGATGTCAGTGGGCAGTGGGCAGTGGGCAGTCGTTAGTTGTTAGTAGTTACTGATTATTGGGAGAGATTCAAAAATAACAAATAACAACGGCCAATCACCAAATGTTAATTACCAAATGTTAATTATCAACGGTCAACTGCTAATTACTAACTATCAACTTTCAACTGTCAACTGTCAACTATCAACTGTCAATTATCAACTATCAACTATCAACTATCTAAATGAAAGATTTCCTAAAATATACTTGTGCAAGTTTGCTCGGAACCTTCCTCGGACTGTTGCTGCTGGGCGGCGTTGGATTGGGAGGACTGGTACTGTTAATTACTGTCGCGGCATCGTCATCTAAAGATTCAGGCCCGCAAGTTAAAGATAAGTCTGTATTGGTATTAGACCTTTCTTTAAATATCACGGACAGCAAACCGAGTCGCAGCACTAGCGCGGCGATTCAAGAAGCGCTTTCGGACGAGTCCGGCGATGCTGTGACGCTGCGGACTGTTTTAAATGCGATCGAATCTGCGAAAAAAGACCCGAAAATCGTCGGTATGTATCTCGAAGGCAGTTCGGATGCCAGCAGCAGCGGGTTTGCTAATCTCAAAGAAGTTCGATCGGCCTTACAGGGTTTCCGAGATGCCAAAAAACCCATTATTGCTTACGAAATGGACTGGAGCGAGCGAGATTATTACCTCGGTTCAGTTGCAAATACAATTGCAGTCAATCCTTACGGATCTGTAGAAATCAACGGTTTTAGCAGTCAGGCAATGTTTTGGACTGGTGCTTTGGAAAAATACGGCGTGGGAGTGCAAGTGACTCGCGTCGGCAAATACAAGTCAGCCGTTGAACCATTTTTGCTCAAAAAAATGAGTCCAGAAAATCGCCAGCAAACTCAAAAATTGCTCGGAGATATTTGGGGAGAATACCTAAAAACTGTCGGGCCAAGTCGCAAATTGACCGTTCCGCAACTGCAAGCAGTGGCAGATAATGGCGGAACTTTGATGGCTGATGAAGCTCTCAAAGGCAAGTTAGTTGATAAAGTTGTATACTTTGACGAAATTGCCACCGAACTTAAAAAACTGACAGGAACTGATGCAGAAAATAAATCTTTCAAACAGATAAGTTTGAAAAATTACGCGAGAATTGCTGAGAATAAAAACTCAACTCGCGCTAACAAGAAAAATCAGATTGCTGTACTTTACGCTGAAGGAGAGATTGTAGACGGGGAAGGCGGCCCGACTCAAGTAGGAGGCGATCGCATCGCTCAAGAAATGCGGAAAATCCGCGAAGATGACGACGTAAAAGCAGTAGTTTTGCGCGTTAACAGCCCCGGAGGCAGCGCGACGGCGGCGGAAGTCATCGGGCGCGAAGTCGCGCTGACGGGCAAAAAAAAGCCAGTTATCGTGTCGATGGGCAACTTAGCAGCTTCCGGCGGCTATTGGATTTCGATGGGTTCTAGCAAAATCTTTGCCGAAGCGAGTACGATTACTGGTTCCATCGGCGTTTTTGGAATGCTGTTCAATGCCGAAAAATTGGCTGCTAACAACGGCATAACTTGGGATGTGGTGAAAACCGCCCGCTTTGCCGATACTAACACGGTTTCCCGCCCGAAAAATCCTCAAGAATTGGCAAATATTCAGAAAATAGTCGATCGCATTTACGATCGATTTGTTACTAAAGTCGCCGACTCCCGCAAACTGCCGAAAAACAAGGTGCAAGAAATTGCTCAAGGCAGAGTCTGGTCTGGTACGGCAGCGAAACAGTTGGGTTTAGTCGATGAAATTGGCGGGCTAGAAGATGCTGTTAGAGAAGCGGCGAAGCAAGCTAAACTCGGCGACGATTGGCAGTTGGAAGAATATCCAAAACGCCGCAGTTTCGAGGAGCAAATTTTGGAAAGAATTTCCGGCGTTCATGTGTTAAAACCAGCCACCAAACTCGACCCGCTGACGGCAGAAGTTAAGAAAATGCAGGATGAATTGGCTGTTGTCAAGTCGATGAACGACCCGCAAGGAGTTTACGTTCGCTTACCTTTCAACTTGCGGATTGATTAACCTTACTCTTCAACCCGCGCACCATCCGGGTTTTGTTTGTGTAGTCGCGGTTTCAACCGCCGAGTCCGATCTTCAACCCGCGCACCATCCGGGTTTTGTTTGTGTAGTCGCGGTTTCAACCGCCGAGTTTCAACTGAAAAACTGAAAAACTGAAAAACTGAAAAACTGAAAAACCCGGTTTCTTCAAGAAACCGGGTTTATGAATACCCTAAAAGTCGATCGACTGGGAATTGGCAATATTTATTATGCTGCACGCTGAGTCAACAATCCCCAGATGAAAAGTACCACGATCGCGCCGATGACTGCAAAAGCTATGCTGGGTAGAGTTAATGCTCCGAAGGATGCCCCCGCGCTAGTCCCCACAAAGACTTGACCTAGATAACCTCCCACTAGCGCACCCACAATTCCTAAACCTGTTGTTGCCAGGAAGCCACCGCCTTGAGTTCCCGGATAAATGGCTTTGGCGATCGCACCGGCAATCAGTCCTAAAACGATCCAAGCAATAATTCCCATTTCTCTTTCTCCTGAGTGCTTAACTTTTGTCTGCCTTGTCTTATGTTCTAAGAATAACAACAGATATCCCGTCCTTTCCTCTACCGTAGGGAGGAACCAAAAGTGGTAGATTTTTTGATGAATCGTCGGATTTTGAGGCTTTTTAATCAGTCAAAAGAGTTAAGCCATTTTTTTTCGCGCCGAAAGATACTTATACTTGAAGCCGAAGGGAAATAAAAGAATTTTTTCTGGGACTTTTTGTGTTTTACTGGTAAAAAAAATTACAATATTTCTGTCAAACTAGGAAAATTGACCGCCGATGAATCTAAGTCTGTGCACGATCGTGAAAAATGAAGAAGCAACACTGTCGCGGACTTTGGACAGCGTTAAGGGTGTTGTTGACGAAATTGTGGTGCTAGATACCGGTTCGGGCGATCGCACCCGTGAAATTGCCCGAGCATCCGGGGCCAGAGTTTATGACTTTGAATGGTGCGACGACTTCGCAGCGGCGCGCAACGAGTCTCTCAAGTACGCCCAGGGCGACTGGATTTTGGTGTTGGATGCCGATGAGGTGCTGGTACCGGAGATTGTACCTCAACTTAAACAGGCAATTAAGAGCGATCGACTGCTGCTAATCAATCTCATCCGCCAAGAAATCGGCGCATCTCAATCTCCCTATTCCCTAGTGTCGCGCTTGTTTCGCAATCGCCCCAACCTCCGCTTTTCTCGCCCATACCACGCAATGGTAGACGACAGCGTGGCTGAGATTTTGCAGCGGGAACCGCAATGGAAAATAGCTTCTCTCCCCGATGTGGCGATTTACCACTCTGGTTATCACAAAGATGCGATCGCAGCCAAAGGTAAATTCCAAAAAGCTCAAGCAGCAATGGAACGCTACATAGCTTATTATCCAAACGACGCTTATGCTTGTAGCAAATTAGGCGCGCTGTACGTAGAAAGCGGGGAACTTCAGCGGGGAATTAATTTATTAATAAAGGGCTTGACTGCTGCGACAATTGATGATTCTATTGTTTACGAACTCAACTATCATTTGGGAATTGCTTACCGCCAGCAACAGCAATTCGCCAAAGCAAAAGAACACTATCAAGTCGCAATTAATACAGATGTCTTCCCGGCGCTCAAGTTAGGTGCTTACAATAATTTGGGCAATTTGCTCAAAGATGAAGGAGATTTGCCAGCCGCTGAAAAAGCTTACAAAGCAGCCTTAAAAATTGACCCCAATTTTGCAGCAGGTCACTACAATTTGGGACTGACGCTGAAAGCGGCGGGAAATTTAGCAGATGCGATCGCCTATTACCGACAAGCCATTAAACTCGCTCCCGAACACGCCGAAGCTCATCAAAATTTGGCAGTAGCGCTGCTGAAAATTGGTAAAATGCCAGAGAGTTTAGCAGAATTCAAAAGAGCGATCGCCCTTCACGAACAGCGCCGCCCCTTTGAAGCCGAACGCCTGCGCCGGGGACTGCAAGAAATGGGTTTAATCTAAACTTGCATATCTACTTTATTGACTAATGACCACTCTTCGACTTCGCGATCGGGCAAGATGACCAATGACTAATGCCCAATGCCCAATCCCTCCGCTTCGCTTCGCCCAATGCCCAATGCCCAATGCCCAATGCCCAATGCCCAATGACTAATGACTTACAGCAAAATCAAGCAATTATCTCTACTTTGCCGCTATCCAAATCGTAGCGCGCCCCAACAACTTTAAGCTTACCTGCTTTAACTGCTTCAGCTAAAATAGGCGACAAGGATTGTAACTTATTTACATTCATTTTCACATTAGCTCTGACTGCGTTATCCCACGCATCACCTGTTTGACCTTTAGTCGAATCAACTGCCGGTTTAATCGCCGCCACCAAAGTGCTAAGGTGACCTGGAAGAGCTTTGCCATCTAAAGCTGCTTTAACAGCACCGCAGCGTTCGTGACCCAAAATTACTAATAGCGGAACTCCTAATTCTACTACGGCATATTCCATATTTCCGAGAACCACATCATCGAGAAAATTTCCAGCTATTCGGATATCAAATAAATCCCCCAATCCTTGGTCGAAAATAATTTCGGGAGTAGCCCGCGAGTCAGAACAAGCCAGAATGGTTGCAAACGGATGTTGACCCTCTGCTACTTCTACAATTCGCGATCGAGTTTGGTCGGGAAATGTCCGTTTTTGCTCAATGTAGCGTTGATTCCCCTCCATCAATTTTTTGAGAGCACCGTCGGGAGTAATGTCAGAGATTCCCTCTGCCTTTGCGACTTGAGCTTGTAAAAGCACAGGTGCAATGCTTGCCACCAGCATCCCTGCACCAGCCCTCAACATTAGATTACGTCGCGAAATCATACCTGTTTTTTGGCTTTGTGTCATTGGCTGCAACTCGGTTCAATTGTTTGTATTTTTTAGCATAATATATACCACAAGCTTAGCCAGACTTGTTTAATTTTTCTTTACAAGCAGCTACGGCAAAATGTAAACTTCAAAAAGTTGCCCCTTTTTATTTCATAAAGCTAACAGCAGTCATGCTTCTGCCTGCAAGGGATGCTAGAATGTATCTAAAACGACAATTATTTATCAATGAATCGCAATGTCTTACGTCGCCAGCATTCATATCTATCCGGTCAAGTCCCTTGACGGTATAGCTGTCAGTCAAGCCACTATTCTAGCCAGCGGAGCTCTAGAAGGCGATCGCTCTTTGGCAATCTGCGATCAAGCAGGAGAATTGGTTAACAGTAAGCGCAACTGCGGAGTCGATTTTCTGCACTTATCATTTGACATCAAACAGAGAATTGCCTGCCTGAAAATTAAAGACACCGAACAAGAATTTTTTTTTCATGTAGATAGAGAACGCCCAGGCATAGAATGTTGGTTGAGCAGCTACTTCGGTTTCCCCGTCAAGTTAATTGAAAACTTGCTGACAGGCTTTCCCGACGATACCGCTACACCGGGGCCAACCATTATCAGTACCGAAACAATTGCCGAAGTAGCATCTTGGTTTCCGAGAGTTTGCGTTAACGAGATGCGCCACCGCTTGCGAGCTAATATTGAAATAGGAGATGTCCCGGCTTTTTGGGAAGACCAACTTTTCCCAGAAGCCAATGAAGTTCTCAGGTTTAAAATAGGGACAGTAATATTTGAAGCTATTAATCCCGGTCAGCCCTGTATCCGATCTACGCGAAATTATGCGGCGACAGAAGCTTATTCAAACATCAAAAATGTACTAGCAGCCAAGCAAAAAGAAATTATGCCTGACTTGGTAAAAATAGGGCGTTTAAATAACTTTAGTCGGCTGATAGTTAACACGCGAGTGCCACATCAAGCAGCCGGACAAATAGTACACATAGGAGATGAAGTTCAAATCCTCAGCGTCAGCAAATCCCTATTTAATAACATTCCTGATTAGTTCTCAAATTTTTATGAGAAATTCCATTCCTCACCGATCGCTAAATCCTTCTGACTTAAACGTCGCAATGACAGTTGACAGTTGACAGTTAACAGTTGACAGCTTGCGAAAGAGAAGGGTTGACTAATGACCAATGACCAATGACTAATGACTAATGACCAATTACCTTTGATTTCGGTTGGTACTATAAACCACAATCGGTCTGTCAATTCCTTTAAAACGGAAATCTCCCATCGGCTCAAAACTTTGGGGCGATCGCAGCAACTTGTAAGTAGCTTCGCTCACCACACATTCCCCTGGCAGACAAATCCCCTCCATCCGAGCGGCCAGATTAATTGTCGAACCCAACACAGTATAATCAACTCTTTTAAAACTGCCGACATCGCCAATTATCGCCTTGCCACTGTTAATAGAAATCCGCAATTGCAGCGGTTCACTCAAACTGTTATTGGCATTGAGTTTGTCAAGACGGTTGAGCATTCCCAAAGCAGCGGCCACAGCCCGATCGGCATGATCTGGTTGAGGTTCCGGCGCTCCAAAAAACGCCATAATACAATCTCCAATAAACTTATCTAAAGTTCCTCCTTCGTCAAAAACTTCTTGCAACATTTCTTCAAAAAAATTGTTTAGTAACCGGGCAATTTCAGGTGGACTCAATCGTTCCGACATCGCAGTAAAGCCAACAATATCTGCAAACAAAATGCTGATTTCGCGTTCCACAGGTGGCAAGCGGTGATTGATTAAAGTCCCCGTATTCATTAAATGCTGGACAACAGCCGGAGAGTGATAGCGTTCCAATCTTAGCCGCATAGTTTCTTCGGTGCGGAGTTTCTGTGTCAGCAGCCACCGCTGCACGCTGGAAGCGACGATATTGCCTAAAGCTGAAAAAAAGCTCAAGTCTTCATCTCCGCCCTGATGCCACTCTCTAGAAGTCAGTTCAGCGTCGCCGTAAAGCACTCCAAAAACTGTATTTTCATCCCAGAGAGGAACAGCTATCGCCGTGCGAATTCCTTTATCGATCATGCTCATATTGTCGTCAAACTGTTCGTCAAACTGAGCGTCGGCAGTTTTGATAGAAACTTGTTCTTCCAATACTTTGCGGCAAATAGTGCGGCCGATCCAACTGCCGTCAGCGGGGATGTATTTATTTTTAGCTGTGCTTCTGGCAGCGGTTTTAACTACTTCGAGTTCGCCGTTATTTCGGAAGTCTATTAACAGCGCCAAACGTTCAATGTTTTTGATGTCGCGGAACACGATTTGCTGGACTTGATCGAAAATTGCTTCGATGGATTCAGCGGTGTTCAAATACTTGGCAATATCGACTAAATATTTTAAACGCGAGATCGCTTGTTCGTAGTTTTTTTCGATTTTTGTGTCGGGTTCTATCCACTGCTTTTGCAGTTCTTTGGCTTTGCCGAGGATGGTGAATCCTTCGGGCATGGTGCCGATTTCGGGAAGTTCGGGGTCGGAGCGATCGAGTAAAACGACAATCAAATTAATCCGGTGTCCCAAATAAATCACATCGCCCTGATTGACTACGTGAGGGTGGTCGAGGGGACTGTTGTTGAGTAGCGTCCCGTTGGTACTGCCCATATCCTCAACTAGCCACTCCCCTGAAGCTATTTTAAACAAGCGGGTGTGGTGGCGGGAAACGTCAGAAAAAGGCAGTTGCAAATCGCATTCTAGCAATCTACCGATAATAAATTCCTCGCCCTCGACAGGCACGGTTTTTTCGATGATTCCATTAATTTGAACTTCCAGATTCAATTCATTCATACACAGCACCGCTGTTGAATTTTCAAGACTTTGATAAGAATTGAATTCATCAGATAAAATCTTCCATCAGTCCCATCAAGTAGGCGGCAATTCCAAACTAAGCTGACCCAACACACCAGTTCTAAAATCATTCAACATTTGTCGCGCCGTTCGTTCGACATCTCCTTTATATCTGTCTTTTGCTACCTCGTGCAAATAATCTTCACCGTTACTAGATGCTATATCTAATTTATACCTAGATTTGAAACCAGATACTGACATCAAAGTGTCATCATCCGCCTCAAGTTTGAGAAGCAAATCTACCATAGCCGCGGCTACTACTTGATTGTCGTAAGCTGCTTCGCCAATATCTTCGCAAATAGCTAATTTTATGGCATTTTCTTGATTGTTAATCCGGGTGGGGATGATTCCGGGGGCGTCTAATAACTCAATTTCGTCAGAAATGCGAATCCATCTGAGCGATTTAGTTATTCCAGCTCTGCGGGCACTGTCCACTACTCTCTGTCCTAACAGCCGATTGATTAAAGCAGATTTTCCGACATTTGGGAAGCCCATTACCACGGCGCGGACTGGACGGGGTAGCATACCTCGATCGAACCTGCGTTTATTTAGCTGCACCCCAGCCTCTTGGACAGCATCGGAAACATCGTGTACTCCTTGGCCGTGTTCGGCATTGGTAAAATAGGCGGTTTCTCCCTGGGACTCAAACCAGGTTTCCCACGCCTCGCGGGTTCGAGGCGTAATCATATCCATGCGGTTGACCACCAATATTCGCGCCTTACCGCCCACCCAGCTAGGCATTTGGGGGTGATAAGTAGCCAATGGAATGCGGGAATCTCGGACTTCGAGCACCACATCTACGCGCTTTAGTTGTTCTTTTAATGCCCGTTCAGCTTTGGCAATGTGACCGGGATACCAGTGAATTTTCATAATACGAAGGAAGAAGGAAGAGGGAAGAGGGAAGAAGGAAGAGACTTATTACATCAATCTTTGATCGAGCCAGTCAACCGCAGATGAAAGGCAGATAAATGCAGATGATTTCGTAATTGGAAAGCAACTTTTACAATAAATCTAAGGAATAAATAAGAAGGAACTAACCACAGAGGGCGCAGAGAGCGCAGAGAGAAGAAATCAGAGGGAATAAGGAAGAAATCAGGAAAAGGGCAAAAGGAAAAGGGCAAAAGGAAAATGTCAGAAGCAATAAGAAAGAGTTGTCTTCCTTCTTCCTTCTTCCTTCTTCCTTCTTCCTTCTTCCCTCTTCCTTCTTCCTTCTTCCTTCCTTCTTCCTTCTGTTAAGGCACAATCAAAACTGCACAAGGAGACAGATTGATCACCCGATTGGTAACGCTGTCAGACGCCCCATCATCGGTTAAACCCATCCCCCGACAGCCCATCACAATCAAATCAGCGCCAATTTCGTCAGCCACATCACAAATCGTGAAAGCCGGTTTGCCTTCTCGTTCAATGATTTCAGCTTCGATTCCCTGCTGGGAAAACATCGATTGGGCCTCAGACAGCAGTTTTGCGACTGCTTCGGGCGAACTCATCACCTCTGGCGGCGCGTCGCCCTCCTCGGCTGGGGGTTCGACTACCGACAGAATAACTAAACGAGAAGCGTAGGTTTTCACAATATTGATCACCTTTTCCGCAGCTTCGCGGGCTTCTCGGCTTTGATCTACAGGAAATAAGACAGTCTTGAACATAGTTCGCATTTCCCGGACACGGACTCCGATAAAATGTTTACGTTGAGCCAAATCAGTGCCGTTTGTTTCATCTTCCGTTTTGTGTGCGGGCGCGGTTGAATGCGTCCGAGGCGCCAAGTGCAAGTGACGAGTGCTGCCATTTCAACGGAATTAGACAAAAACACAAATATTAGGAGGTTAATCCTGTGACCAAAAAAACTGTAGCAAATTTATCAGCATCAGACTTATCGGGCAAACGGGTATTGGTGCGGGCGGACTTTAACGTGCCGCTCGACAACGGCAATATCACTGATGATACTCGCATCCGGGCTGCTCTGCCGACTATTCAGGATTTAGCGTCGAAGGGCGCTAAGGTCATTTTGTGCAGTCACTTCGGGCGTCCCAAGGGTGTGACGGAGAAGTTGCGCTTGACTCCGGTTGCTAAGCGGCTGTCGGAATTGTTGGGGAAAGAGGTCAAAAAGACTGACGACTGCATCGGCGATGAAGTGGCTGCTACAGTGGCGGCGATGGCTGATGGCGATGTGGTTTTGCTGGAAAATGTCCGCTTCTATCCCGAAGAAGAGGCAAATGACCCGGAATTTGCGAAGAAGTTAGCTTCTGTGGCCGATTTGTATGTCAATGATGCTTTTGGTACGGCTCACCGGGCTCACGCTTCTACTGAGGGCGTTACTAAGTATCTGAGTCCTTCTGTGGCTGGGTTTTTGATGGAGAAGGAGTTGCAGTATCTCGGTAGTGCGATCGACAATCCGCAACGTCCCTTAGCTGCTATCATCGGTGGTTCTAAGGTTTCCAGCAAGATTGGAGTCATTGAAAAACTGCTCGAAAAGTGCGACAAATTGCTGCTGGGAGGCGGCATGGTGTTCACGTTCTACAAAGCTCGCGGTTTGAACGTGGGTAAGTCTTTGGTGGAAGATGACAAGTTGGAACTGGCTAAGTCTTTGGAAGCTAAAGCAAAGGAACGGGGAGTTACTTTTCTGTTGCCTACTGATGTGATAGTTGCTGATAAGTTTGCTGCTGACGCTAACACTCAAACTGTCTCAGTTGAAAATATTCCCGACGGTTGGATGGGTTTGGACATCGGCCCGGATTCTGTGAAAACTTTCCAAGATGCTTTGGCCGATTGCAAAACAGTAATCTGGAACGGGCCGATGGGCGTGTTTGAGATGGAGAAGTTTGCTGCTGGAACTGAAGGAATTGCCCATTCTTTGGCTGGAATTACTAAAACTGGTACTACCACAATTATCGGCGGCGGTGATTCGGTAGCGGCTGTGGAACAGTTGAATTTGGGGCCTGAAATGAGCCACATTTCTACTGGTGGGGGTGCTAGTTTGGAACTGCTCGAAGGTAAGGAATTGCCTGGTGTTGCTGCTTTAGATGAGGCTTAATTAAGTTAAGTAGGGCGGGCTTTGCCCGCCTTGCTGGAAGCAGGTCTAAATTGTTGGCTGCGAATCATGTTTTTGAATATTTACCGCAGAGGGCGCAGAGAACGCAGAGCAAGAGAAAAGAGAGAAGGATATGGGTTTAAAGTCTACAGTTTGCTAGTATAATTGGTCTGAAGTGGCAGTGAGGTTTGTTTGTGAAACTTAAAATCTTGGCAAGTATAACGGCAACTGTAGCAGTTTTAGCCCCGTTTTTGCTTGCAGCTCCCGTCAAAGCTCAAAATCCAGATCATGTTAGGCAATTGCTGGAAACTAAAGAGTGCGAAGGCTGCGATTTGAGAAATGCTGATTTGTTTAAAGCGAGTTTGTACAGAGCTAATTTAAGAGGAGCTGATTTAAGCGGAGCTAATCTCTACGAAGCTAATTTGCTAGAAGCAGATTTAAGTGGCGCTAATTTGGCGAATGCTAATTTAGTTAATTCGGAGATGTATGGAGCTGACTTGGACAGTGCTAATCTGCGTAATGCGGATTTGTCTAATGCTTTTTTGGGGCGAGCAAATATGACGAGAGCTGATTTGCGCGGTGCTAAACTTTTTAATGCTAATTTGGGCGAAGCTTATCTGCTACAAGCTAATTTATCGAATGCTGATTTGCGGCGTTCGCTGCTGTTTAGAGTTAATTTGAGTCGCGCTAATTTAAGCGGTGCGGATTTGTCTTTCGCTGATGTGCGCGATACTAATTTGCAGAGTGCTATTCTGTCAAATACCAGGCTTCCTAAGGCTCAATTGAGCGGGACAAATATCGATGCGGTTAATAACCTGCGTCAGGCTGATTTGGAGCGTGCAAATTTGCGGGGTACGAATTTGGGGCCGGTTGTTTGTGTGACAACGACTTTTCCCTATTGTGTTTTCAGTGTGGAATAATATCATTTCCAAAGAGAACTACCACAGTCTGATTGGTTTGTAGTGAGGAATTTAGTCCTCACTACAAACTGTTTTTTATTACGGGTAATTAAAGGCTGGCGCGCCCTCGGTTGTTGAGATATTAGCTAAGTTTGAGGTGGTTTGTATCCCCTTTCTAGGGCGAATTTCACAAGCTGGGCGCGATTTTCTAACTTTAGTTTGCTGAAAATGCTGCCTAAATGAGCTTGGACAGTTCGGGGACTAATAAATAGTCGATCGCTAATTTGTTTGTTAGTATAACCCTGGATCACCTCCCAAAAAACTCTTTCCTCGGCTGGTGTCAGAGGTAAAGGTGCAGGGTTAGGCAATACTGCGACAACTTTTGGTTCCGGCGCCCAGGCGGTAGAAGTTTGCAACAGTCGGACAATCTCAGCGTGAATGCGGTGAGAGCGTTCTAACTGCGCTTTCACTTTAGCCAAGATTTCTTCAGAATGAAAAGGTTTTACCAGATAATCGTCCGCGCCGATCGCATGACCTTCAACTTTTGCCTCAATTTCGCCTTGACCAGACAAAAATATAAACGGCACCAATTGTCCCAAACGTGTAGTGCGCAAGCGGCGACAAAACTCAAACCCGTCCATTTCCGGCATCATCACATCGGAAATTACTAAATCTGGGGGGGCATTCTCAAAAATCGAGAGTGCCTCAGCGCCAGAAGTAGCGCATTCAACGCGGTATCCTTGACTTTCCAGGTACATTGCTAAGACTGTTTGACAGTCTGCTTCGTCGTCAACTACTAAGATTCTTTCCATTACAGCCTTGCACCAATTCGTCAGTTGACAGTTCTTGAAACTGCGGTTCCCAAACTAGGAACTTAAATGAGTTTACTTGCTGCAACTTGATCAAGGTTCCCAATTTCAAGACGGCACAATTCCTCAAATAGTCCAATTACGGGCGTCAAGCGAATAAAATGGGAAGAAGTAGAGGAATATTGGGGAAAATTTCCTTTTTTTATTTGCCTATCCAAAAAAGTTACAATTTTTTATGGGGCATCGTCAACTTTTCCGCAGAAAATAGCAGCTAAAAGCCAGAATTTTGTTTTATTATACACAAATCCTGCTAACGTTTACACTATTCCTAGACTCGACATGGAAAGGTTTTTAGATTTTTCTGGTTCGGACAGGGGTACAAAGGGCATAACGCGAGCAGTTGCAGCAGCAGCGGGCGGCGCGAACAAACGCTGGTCGGCAACTAGGATACTTTCAAATATCGTTGCGGGTTCGGGGCGGCTGAACAGATACCCCTGGATGATGTCGCAGTTGTGCTGTTTCAAGAAAGCTAGTTCTGCTTCTGTTTCCACTCCTTCAGCAATTACTGTCATATTTAAGCTGTGACCCAGTAAAATTACTGCTGTGGTAATAGCAGCATTTTGAGCGTCTTCGTTGGCATTTCGCACAAAAATACGATCGATCTTTAAGCCGTCAAAAGCAAATTGCTTGAGATATCCTAAAGTAGCATAACCTGTGCCGAAGTCGTCAATGGCAATCCGAATTCCGAGAGCTTTAAGTTCGTTTAAAGTTGTGCCTGCGACTGTCGCATTTTCTACCAAAGCGCTTTCGGTCATTTCTAATTCTAAATTAGCAGGCTCCAAGCCTGTAGTTTCCAATATTTGCACGATTCGGTTCTTGAGTTCCGGGTCGGACAACTGCCGGGCCGACAAATTTACTGATATTGTAAAGGGCGAAAACCCCGCCGCCAGCCAACTAGCGGCTTGAGCGCAAGCTGAAAGCAGTACCCACTCGCCAATCTGAATAATTAAACCTGTTTCTTCGGCTAAGGGAATAAATTCGGCGGGAGAAATTATACCTCGATCGGGATTTTGCCAGCGCACCAAAGCTTCAGCGCCGATAACTTGTCCGGTAGCAATATTCACCTGCGGCTGATAGTATACCTGAAACTCACCTTGTGCCAAAGCGCGGCGCAGCAGAGCTTCCAGAGCCAATTTTTCGGGAGAAAGGACACAAACCTTGGTAGAGTCGTTAACTAAATCTTTGAGTCTGGCTTCTGCTTGGTGAAGTGCGAGTGTCAGCGGTTGGGTAATTGTTTGCCGTTTAGAGACGCGAGAAGAAATGGCCCCCAGCAATTCAGCCTTAGTAAACGGCTTTGTCAGGTAATCGTCGGCCCCCAATTCCATCCCCCGACGAAAATCGGTTTTGTCACTTTGAGCTGTGAGGAAAATAAATGGAATTGTTGCAGCCAGTGAGTTTTGCCGCAGAGTCCGCAACACGTCATAACCGTCTATCTCCGGCATCTGCACGTCGCACAAAATTAAATCGGGGATCTCCGAAAGTGCCATCTGCACACCAAATCGACCGTTTTCTGCCACGATGACCCGGTAGCTGTGAGATTCCAGGAGTTGTACAAGAGTTTCCCGGATTAATTCGTCGTCTTCAATGACTAAAATTTTGAGCATGATACTTAGATTACAGATGGCACTATATATCAGAACCTGACTAACTCTAGCATACTCAAACTAGCGATTTACTGATTAGGCCAATTAGCCAATAAATTATTAGCCATTTGGCTAATGATTTATCTTCGGTTTTTAAGTCACATTAAAGAAGTGGCTAATTTGGGAAGAGTTCGAGGAGAGAAAACTGCTGCGCCAGACTATTTTGATAAATTTTTATGACAAATTATCGGTTGTTTCTCATAAAAAATGCCGTCAACACTTTCACTGCGCGGATGGCGGCAAGCTCTATACAATGTCCGGTCAATTCGCTCTAAAAAAGTGTTCGATAGTTCTGACTTTAGTCCTATGATGAATACGGACTAAAGTCCGAACGATCAAATCAATTTTATTGGATAGTTCGAGGGGACATCGTAGGATGCACTGGATTAATTCACAGGCTTAGTGGAATTTGTGCAAAACTTGTCATCTACAATTGCAGAATTGATCCTGACAGCCTGCATTGATGATGACGGAATGATCAGGTTTTGCGGAACTATAACTGTCTTTTTGCAAACCAGTTCGCTGCTGCCTACAGAGGCAAAGTTCCAAGCATAAAATTCGGGATTGCTGACTGTCGCACTGGCGGGATATAAACCAAATGCAGTCACTAATACTAATCCCAAAGTTACTAAAGCTATGATCGCGAATCTCAGCATATTCTTTTTGTAAACCGGAAAATTTACCCGATCGGGATTACTTGATTATCGCCCGATCGCACTTCCTGCGTCAATAGCCCTTATTTGATCGCCAGATTCAATTCGTAGGCGATCGCCTCGGATGACTGAGAAACCACCACAAATTCATAAAAACCAGCCTCATCCAGAGTTCCAGACCAACTTACCTCCTCTGCATCTTCCAGCAGAGCCTTGGCTTTGTTTGTCCGCCCAGGAGAATAAATTGATAGCAGAGTCGATTTGCCCGCAGCTTGCAAATTTACACTCAAAATCTGATTTTGGGCGAACCGGGCTATGTAAGCTTTGCCTTCTCCGGGCTTGAGATTGCCCGTGAGGGCTTTGCTGTTGGAGCGGCGGTCAAATTCAACACTTTCGAGAGTTGCTCCCGCTTGCAAAGCTGTGAGGGCGTCGGCGGTAATTGCTTGCCAAATTTGTCCGATCGGCAAACCGATGATATTTTTATTCCGTGACTGCTGTGGAAACCAATAAAAGAACTTAGCATCAGCCAAATCGTACAGCGCCCGACTGCTCAAATTCAGCTTGTTAACCTCCGTTTTCCAGCGCTGGATATCGGCGGTGTCGTAACTGCCCAACCGCGCTCTAGCGTCGCTGCTGAGGTTTTCGAGCTTGTCGAGCAAGTCGTCGCCGATTTTCTGCCATTTTTCGCGCCATTGGCGATCCTCGTCGCCTTCTTTTAACAGCCGCCCGTTCAATTCTGGGTATTTGGCATAGAAATTTTCATCTACAAGATTGACGTAACCGTTGTAAAATCGATCGTCTATTTTAAGTTGAGAGTAGCGATCGCGCAAAGCATCCTCTTGCTGCTGCTTCGGGCCCGGAGTCACGGGAATCTTCTGCACTTTTGATTGCAAATTTAACACATAATTGCCCGCAAACCAGCCAACTCCGCCCATACTTGAAAGCACTGCCACTACGAACAAAAACATTTGCCAAGCAGGCATCTTTTGTTGATTGCCAATCATCGCAACTCGCACCGGAGTTCCCGGCAGTTTCGGGGCGGGGGCGGGTATGGGTATAGGCGCGGTGAGAGGTGTGTGATCCGGTGGTGGCTGCGTCAGCCCAAAATCCGGCGGTGGGGATGGTTGTGCCTGTGGCTGTAACAGCGGATTACCTTCGAGAGCGAGCAAAACCTCGCGAGCCGAGGAGTAACGCTGGCTCGGCTGGTGAGCGAGCATTTTATCCAGCACCAAGGACAAATTCGGGGATAGAGAACAGTGCGATCGCCAGTTCCAATTCAACGTCTGACTGTCGAGCAATTGATGCGGTTCCTTCCCCGTCAGCAACACCAAAACCGTAGTCGCGAGAGCGTACAAATCGCTGTGCGGATAGACAATCCCCATTTGCATTTGTTCGACGGGAGCATAGCCGAGTTTGCCGATGCGAGTCGCGGGGGCGGGAGTGGCATTAGCTTCAGTTTCAGCAAATAGAGATTCTACGGTGGCGGCGACTTCTTTGACTCCGCCGAAGTCAATCAGTACGGGCATTCCGTCAGATAGGCGCAGAATCAGGTTGTCGGGGGAGATGTCGCGGTGAATCACTCCCAAGGAGTGAATGTATTCGAGGACTGGTAAAATTTGAATCAGCAGTTGATTTATTTCTGCTTCTATAAACCGCAAACCCTGACGTTTGCGGGCATCCAGCAGAAAGCGGTAGGTTTGGCCAGGTACGTAGTCTTGGACGAGAAATAGATAGCCTCGATCGACTATACTGACGCGAAACAGTTCGCGGAAGCGCGGGATTTGATTGTGTTGCAGCTTGTAGAGCACTCCGGCTTCGCGCTCGAAGAGTTCCTCGGATTTTTGTAAGGCGTAACTTCCTTGTACTTGGGGCGCAAATTCTTTTAAAACGCAGGGTTCGTTAAATCGGTGGGCATCTTCAGCGAGGTAGGTGCGCCCGAATCCTCCGTGTCCCAATTCGCGGACTATGCGGTAGTGGTTGTTGAGAGTTATGCCGGGGTAGATGGGATTGTTCATTGGAACTTGCTGCGTCGGATGTTTACGCTTGATTGAGATTGGGAGTTTTGGGCGATCGCGCTAATTAATCTTGACATAGTGTGTCAGTGTTGATTAGTCGATCGGCAGCTTGGCTATCCCCTGCGGTTATTCTTAAACAAGCGGTTGTCTGCGATACAAGTTTATGGATTGTGCCGTGTGTGCGATCGACCTCAAAATGCGATCGAATTTTTAGTAAGCTGTTGTGCAGTTAAATGATATATTGAAGTTCCCTATTCCCTACTCATCAAATCATCTCCCCCTCTCCCCATCTCCCCCTCTCCCCATCTCCCCATCTCCCCATCTCCCCATCTCCCCATCTCCCCCTCTCCCCATCTCCCCCTCTCCCCATCTCCCCCTCTCCCCATCTCCCCCTCTCCCCATCTCCCCCTCTCCCCCTCTCCCCCTCTCCCATTAAGGAGCCAATCATGCAGTTAGAACCGCGTCAGCGAGCAATTGGGGCATTTGAAGAGTTTTTGAACGTGCCGCTTGAGGAACGATTGCAACAGCAGCAGAGTCGAGAACCGGAATCCGGGGCGATTGTGCTTTTTCAAAACGTCGCTACCACAGTACCAGCTTACCAGAATTTCCTAGCTGCACTTAACATCAATCCCGCCTCAATTCAAACCTTTGAAGACTTCCAAAAATTGCCGCTAATTACCAAAGAGAATTATTTGCGCTGTCACCCGCTACCTCAGTTGTGCCGCGAGGGCAAATTAGAAACTTGCGATTTCATTGCTGTTTCTTCGGGTTCGACGGGAAACCCGACATTTTGGCCTCGTTTTATCAGCGACGAGTTGCAAATTGCCGATCGTTTTGAACAAATATTTCACGACAGTTTTTTCGCCGACACCCGCCGTACTTTAGCTGTAATCTGCTTTGCCTTGGGGACTTGGGTAGGCGGAATGTACACGGCGAATTGCTGCCGCTATCTAGCGAGTAAGGGTTATCCCGTGACGGTGGTGACACCGGGGAATAATAAGACTGAAATATTTCGAGTAGTGCGGGAACTTGGGGAGTATTTCGACCAAGTAGTATTGTTGGGATATCCGCCGTTTATTAAAGATGTAATTGATAGCGGGATTGCTGCGGGTGTGGAGTGGCAAAAATATCGAATTAAGATGGTGTTTGCGGGGGAAGTGTTTAGCGAAGAATGGCGGGGTTTGGTGAGCGATCGCACTAATTATAACAGTATTAATGACAATATTGCTGATAACTCTGAGAACCCTTACGGACAAGTCAATTGTCAACTGTCAATTGACAATCTATATTATAACTCTGCGAGCCTCTACGGTACTGCCGATGCGGGGGTTTTGGGCAACGAGACACCGCTGAGCATTTGCATCCGCCGTTGGTTTGCCAACAATCCGGAAGCAGCGCGCAATTTATTCGGAGAATCGCGGTTGCCAACTCTGGTGCAGTACGATCCGAAAAGCCGTTTTTTTGAAGTGAATGATGATGGCACGCTGTTATTTTCCGGCGACAACGGCATCCCGCTCATACGCTATCACATCTCCGATAATGGCGGTTTAGTTTCTTACGAAGCAATGCTATATTTTTTGGCAGAATGGGGATTTAATCCGGTGGCACATTTGCAGGAAGTGGCGGCTAGGGAAAGTGCCGATTTGCCGAGAGGAATTCGCAATCTGCCATTTGTGTATGTATTCGGGCGATCGCACTTTACCGTATCCTACTTCGGTGCTAACATCTACCCAGAAAACGTTACCGTAGGTTTAGAAGCTCCCACCATTAGCGAATGGGTGACTGGAAAATTTGTGCTGCAAGTCAAGGAAGATGCGGATCGAAATCGGTTTTTATCGGTGGTTGTGGAATTAGCAGCGGGGATAGAGGGCGACGAGGAGATGAAAGTGGCGATCGCATCTTCAATTCTCGCGCAATTGCGGCGCCTCAACAGCGAATTTGCTAATTACGTGCCACCCGAATATCAGTTACCCGTCGTGACATTAACGGAGATGGGCGATGCAGAGTATTTCCCGATTGGTTTGAAGCACCGATACACCCGACAGTAAACCGCTATTTTTGGGGAAATACGGGCGCTAAATTGTATCGGGATCGATATTTAATTCTCGCAGTTTTGCGGCGAGGCGATCGGCTCTCCCGGCCTCTTGTTCGGCTCTCCCTGCCTCTGCATCTGCTCGCCCTGTCTCCCTTTCTGCAACCTCTTCAGGAGTAGGAACCAGTTCATTTGCTGCTGTAAAGAAACGCAATTGTCCGCTAGAAATTCCCAAACTCAAATCAAGCTGTTGACTCCGCAGATAGCCTAATTCATTCGGTGCAATTGGTTGATATTCCCCATCTACCAAATGAAACCCAGCTAATTCTAAAGTTTCTGGATCAAACCAAAAGTAATCCAGAGTGCGGAAAGTATCTTGATAGAGTTGTTTTTTAAAGTTTTTATCTATGTTCGCTGTTTTCGGCGACAGGATTTCAAGAATGATATTCGGGTACTTTCCCTCTTCATCCCAAACTACCCAGCTTTTCCGAGTTTTGCGTTCAGTTCCGAGTACGACAAAAAAGTCTGAGCTTCGGAAGTCTTGAGATTTGAGTTGTTGTGTACAGTAATAAATGGTGAAATGACCAGCAGCATAGAAGTCATTTCTATCTCGCCACAACCATTCAAGGCATTGCAGCAATAGGATTATTTGTCGGAGGTGCAGTTCTGTTTCTACCGAATGTTCATCACGGTATAAATCGCTGGGAGGAAAAATAAAATTTTCAGGTATCTCTTCTGGTATTTCTTGAGAAGTAGCTAATTCTGCGGTTGCGAACATGGCTGCTGGGGAGGAGTAAGAGGTGGTGTGTCTATTTTAGCAACGTTTTTATATGGATGCCCAGGACTATTTATTCTGAAAGGGCGATCGCGCTTTTGGTCAAAAAGTGCGATCTAGCACCAAACAATTAGTCTTTAAATATTACCAATTACCATAAAGAATTGGTTTAAAGCCGGAGCCCTGATCGGGAGAAATTAAAAGAAGACGATTCATTCCTCCAATCCTCTTCCTTTTAGGTAGAGGTCGCTATCAACTGTCAACTATCAACTGTCAACTGTCAACTATCAACTATCAACTATCAACTATCAACTATCAACTATCAACTGTCAACTGTCAACTGTCAACTGTCAACTGTCCACTATCAACTGTCAACTGTCAACTGTCAACTGTCCACTGAATGAACGTCAGCTTCTCGGAGAGCGGCCAGAATTTCTGGTCGTTTCATGCGCGCCCAGCCCCGCAATTTCCGCTCTTTGCCGATCGCCTTCAAGCGTCTCAGCGAAAGAGTATCGTAGTCTTCGTCGTCTTCCTCCTGGGGCGGAAACGGCAACTCTAACTGCAACTGCGGTAACTGAGGTTTCGACTGCACCTTCGACTGCTTCTGACGCTGCGTTTTCGGCGGCTTTTTCGTCTCTGGCTGTATTTCTGAGTGCGTCACAGCGGCTCCCAGTTGGCTGCGGAGGGTGGCGATTTGATTTTTTAGGTCATTTTCAACATCTGCGATCGAGTCAGCCACAAACTGATTAATTATTTTGACTGTGCGCTCTAATTTGATTGACAGCAATTTTTCCAGTTCATCCAACTGTCTCAACGCACCTTCAAGATTCATCTCCGAAATAACCGCCGATTTCGGAGAACTATTGCTGCCAGATTGTTCAATTTTTTTAGCCAATTTATCTACCTTTTCATGAAATGTTTTTTCAACTTGTTCGAGCAGACGCTTAATTTGTTCTATTTGGTCACGATCGAAATTCTGCTCAGTTAGAGCTTTTACTTGTTTTTTTAGCAGGTCTTCATTTTTTTTAACAGATTGTTCTATTTGTTGTGTTAGACTCTCTACTTTTTTTTGAAATGATAGCTCAAAATGTTGCAGTAGAGTCTCAAGTTGTGCAGTTTTCTGAGTCGGTTGAGGAGCTAAATGTTCCATTTCTGCTTGAGCCGCAACTACCTCCTCGTCGGTCATTTCAAAAACCCACGCCCACATTTGCTCAATGCCGAGTTCTTTCGCAACAATACACCAATCTGAGCCGCAGACAACTTCATATTCTTCTTCGTTGCTGTAAGCTTCAGTAGGACGTACAATTAAAGGAATTAAGTTGCTGCCTTGCTCGATGAGACTTCTCCTGAGAGCTTCCCGACGTTCGCGAGGGATTTCCTCCCCCTCAGTCTCTGGTACGGCAATTTGGGAAGTGTAAATTTGACTGTGACTAATTGGCTTAATCCGCAAATATTCAACTATTCGGTTTTGATCTTGCGATCGATCCATCTTATTACAAGTCCCCTTTTGTCATAAAAATCAGGTGTTTGGGTAATTATGTATATTTGCACTTTACAGCCTGCGTTTTAAGTGCCACAGGACTAACCCAAGAAATCTAATTATAGGGTGCGAGACAAACACCTTACCCAGACTCTGTGATCTGGGGGAGATATCGGCGGGGTGCTGTACCTGTGCGGCTGGCTGTGGGGTGACAGCCCGGGCGATCCTCTTCGATGGCTTCGCTAACGGCAAAACTGACTGCAATTCCTACAAAAAATCGACTGTGATGAGTTTAACTGGCTGGGGGACACAAATTATACACCGCTTCACTCATCTTTACTTTTTTTGGCGATCGGGCGATCGTCTTTGAGGGCTTCGGTAACGGGCTAGCGTGTTCAGGTGCGATCGCGATTCTGCAAAAAAATATCTTCTTGCGCTTTCTGTACAAAAGATGCTATAAGAATTTTAATGGCGATGGAGCTCGCCAAAACCGCCTTAAGCGTCATTCTTTCCTTGCGTTAATTGAAAGACTAAAAGGCTGATGGCTCCTACTTTTCTGGCTTGCTGCCGGAGAGTAGGGCAGTGAAAACTTTTCACTAATCTCTCATACCTAGCAAGCCTTTGTCCATACTCAGGATCTGGAGAAAGGAATCTCATGTTAGCTAGTGTGCTGTGGATTTTATTGATGGGCTTTTTTTCGTGTCAAATTGCCCGTCGCTTAGGTGTTCCACCTTTGATTGGGATGATTTTGGTGGGGATAGTTTTAGGGCCACAAGTTAGCGATGTCCTTAGTCCAGAAGTGCTGAAATCGGCGGATAATCTACCAATTGTGGCAGTGATGATTATCCTGATGAAAGCGGGATTAGGATTAGATCGAGAAAAGCTGACACAGCAGGGAACTGTGGTGCTGCGGTTAGGAGTTTTACCAGCGGCAATCGAGGCAATTGCGATCGCATTTGTTGCCATGCTAATTTTTAAATTCGACTTTCCCACAGGGTTACTTTTGGGTTGTGTAACTTACGCAAAGGAACCAAATTTCTCTGAAAAATCTGTGTTCATCAACTAGAAAAACCGTTCAAAACCCGGTGTATTACTGTGTTAATCGGCCGGAAATTACAGAAATTGCACTTTAATCAAAAGTAACAAAAGGAGTTTGTCTCATGAAATGGTTTGAGAAATTTGAGTATCCGCTCAATAAGTTGCGGTAAATCTTAATTTTTCGACAGTGTATAACTTATTTGATTCTACAAATATCTTAAT